>JAZGDP010000056.1:0-3991 GCA_036477885.1 Dehalococcoidia bacterium | reverse complement strand
CGATGATAGCGCCCCAGAAAATGAAGGTGCCGAAGACTGCCCAGGCCCCTCCTATAATGCTACCCAACCAACTTTCCGGTCGAAAGTCATTGCCGTGGGTCTGCATGGTTAAGAGAACCCACCAGACAGCCTTCCCATAGTTGTCCAAATTAGGGTTAGTATCTCGTTCGACGACAAATAGTAGGGCGGAAAAGATACTGACCAAGGCCATCAGGAGGAGTAATATTCGAACCAGGGGTGTTTCGGTAAAGATTATCTTTACAGCGTTTGCGGCCCCCGGTATCTCACGGCGCAGGCGTAGCCGGGCCCGCTTCCTTACGCGGCGGCGTAGTATCTCATCTCCCGGATGGGCCGGTGAGACCCTTTCGAAGCGCTCTTCGTCACCCATTTACCAACACCTCTCATAGATACGATATTTCCTGTCTATTATAGCACCTCGTTGTAAAGGCTCTTGATAAGGTTTGCCGATGCTTTACATTTGAGAGGGCCTTTGTTAAACTTTCATTAGCACAAAGCAATTGGCTCTTCATAACGTGGATGAGAAAACTTCGCTCCGCCGAGGTGAGACATGGGGAACAGAGATTACAGGAAGCGAGAGCCCAAAAAACCGAAGAGAAACGCCGCAAAGCCCACAGACATCGCCATAATATCTCCTTCCACCACTGTGGAACTGGTGAAGCCTAAAAGGAAAAAGAAGGAGGAGCTTGAGGAGTAAATTTCACACCTCGGGGGCGCCTCCAGAATTGGCCTTCTCTTATATTGTTCTTGGACAAAGTAGGAGGAGGCCCTTCATCTACCAGCAGAGAGAATGTCAACCCTGGTGCAACTAGAGGCCATTGTTCATGGAAGGGTTCAGGGGGTATACTTTCGCACCTTTGTTGCTCATAATGCGACTTTCCTAGGGCTGGTGGGTTATGCCAGAAATATGCCCGATGGAATAACGGTGAAGGTGGAGGCTCAAGGTAACAGAGATAGCCTGGGAAAGCTTGTAAGGCTCCTGGAAAAGGGGCCACCGGGAGCCGAGGTGAGGGAGGTGGTGGTTCGGTGGCGGGAGCCCGACAGGATCTTTGAGGGATTCGAAATCAAATAGGGCCCTAAAGCCTTATTTACCCTTCGCCTCAGAGGACCATCGTCGGAAGCCATAGTATCTATCAGCATCCAACACACGTATCAAGGCGCTGGGCTGTATGGGGGGAGAGTAGTTCAATTCCATCCATCTCTCTTTTAAGCTTTCTAACATCTCCTCTGGAGAAAGGGGGTTGTTCTTTCCACTCAAGAACAGACGAAAGCAAGCCTCCATAATGGGCAGGCCCGGGGGTATAAAATCCGCTGTCTTGGAACAGCAACTGCTAATAGTTTCGAACAGGACCTCCTCCTTCCCCTTTTTAGACCTCTTTGAAACCTTCTTCTGGCTATCCGGGCATAAACGATTCCATGTCAGATGAAAAAAGGAGCGATCATTCTCTTTTAGCCACTGGGTATCTATGAAATAGAGAGGTGGGGACTCTTCTTTTTGAGCTTCGTCTAAGGTTTCCTCGGTCATTTTCCCCTCCCTTGGATGTTCACCAACCTAACTATACTATCCTTGCTCCTCAACCCAGTCCAACATCTGGACCTTCACCACATCCCCCACCTTCACCTCCAGCACATCCTCGGGAATCACTACCAGGCCGTTGGCTTGGGACATGGATGTGAGGATGCCGGAGCCTTGAGGGCCGGTAGTGCGGACATAGTAACCGCCGTCTCGCTTAGTTACTATGGCTCTAGCGTATATACGGCGGCCATCGGTGTTCTTTATGTAATCCTCCATAGTAGCCTCTACGGTGGCCTTGGGTAGAACCTCTTTGCCCATCATCTTGTAAATAGCAGGCCGGCCAAACTGCTCGAAGGCTATCATGGAGCTAACGGGATTACCGGGTAGACCCAGGTGAGGGACTTTTTTGGAATCCTTCCCCCTCAGAATGCCAAAGGCCAGGGGGCGGGCCGGTTTCATGCGAACCTGCCAGAAGGCGATCTGTCCTTGCTTGGCCAATACGTCCTTGACTATGTCGTAGTCGCCCTTGGAGACGCCGGCGGATGTGATGAGCATATCTGTATCTAGGCCTTCATTGACCTTGGCTACCAGGGAGTCCATATTATCCCTCGCTATGCCCAATACCTTGGGTATTCCCCCATAGCGAATCACTTGAGCAGCCACACTGAAATTATTGCTGTTGTAGATCTTGCCCGGCTCCAGAGGCTCCCCCAGCTCAGTCAGCTCATCGCCTGTGGCGAGGATGGAGATGACGGGGCGGCGGAACACTCTTACGGTACCACGCCCTAGGGAGGCCAAAACGCCGATCTCGGCAGGTCGAAGCACCTTCCCCTTAGCGAGGATGAAGTCATCTTTGGTTATGTCCTCTCCAGCTCTACGTATATTGATTCCCTTGCGCACCTCTTTAAGGATGCCTATCTCTGTAAGGCGCTGGAACCTGCCCTCCTTCTTTCTAAGCTCTTCGTCGGTGACTTCAAAGTGAACTACGGTATCGGCGCCGGCGGGGAGAGGCGCTCCCGTCATTATTCTTATAGCTATGCCTGGCTCCACCTCTCTCTGGGCTATGCTGCCCGCTGGCACCTCTTCCACAACTCGTAGAGTAACTGGATGGGCTTCACTGGCACCGAGAATACTTTCAAGCTGCACAGCATATCCGTCCATGGCGGAATTATCCAGAGGAGGGATGTTGATAGATGAGACCACATCCTCGGCAAGGACCTGCCCTAGGCTATCCAGGATAGGTTTCTCCTCCACCTCCAATAACGTCACATAGCTCAGGATCTTCTCCAGGGCCTCTTCAACACTGATCATCTGGTATGACTGCTGCATTTTAGCGCTCCCCTAGATCTATTGAACGCTGGGGAATGAGAGTGGGCTTGCAAACCGTTTTAGGTAATCCATTTTATCATGCCGTCCCTCATGTGAAAAGCTACTAGATATTATGTATCAAAAACTATAGGCAGGGAAGGAGACAGGCTCGATTCATCCCCTCAGGGTAGCCCCTAACTCTTTATTTAACCGCTTCACCAGCTTGGCCTGGACCTTGTTCACCTCCTCGTCGGTCAAGGTTCGAGCGGGAGAGTGATATTCGATCCTGTAGGCCAGAGATTTTTTGCCCGAGGGTATCTGCTCACCTGTATAGATATCGAAGAGGGTGGCATCCTTCACCAAGGAGAGGCTCTTCATGATCTCTTGAACCTCTTTGGCGGGCACCCCTTCATCCAACACCAGGGCTATGTCCCGCATCAGGCTGGGGTAGCGGGAGACGGGTTGATATTTCTTGGCAAGGGTGATATGAGATAGCAGTCCCTCCAAGTCGAGTTCGAATAGGCCAACTCCAGGGGAGCCGATGTCAAAGGCTTCCAGCACCCGAGGATGCACCTCCCCCACTATCCCCAGGTGAGTGCCTTGAAGGATTATTACGGCGCTTCTACCGGGGTGAAGCAAGGGGTCTTCTCCTATCTCAAAGGTGACATCCCCCCCCAAGCGGTGAAACAGTAGCTCCACGACTCCTTTGATTTGGAAGAAGAGGTCTTTGAGGGTGACACTTCCACAGCTTATCACTCCTCCCAGCACCTCTCGCTCTAGAGGTAGCTCCTGACCCTGAGGCAAATATATCCTTCCCACCTCGAACAGCCTTATGTCTCCCTCCTGGTACCTCTCATTGGCGGCCAGAGCGGACAACAAGCCGCCTCGTAGGGTGGTGCGCAGACATTCCTGCTCGGCGCTCATGGGATTGGATACCCGCATGGGCTTGGGATTGTCCGGACTTTGAGACACCCTATCCAGGATGGCCTTGCTAGTAAGGGTATAGGTTATCGCCTCCTGCATGCCACAGCCCACCAGCAGCTCCCGAACTTCATCTTTTAGGCTTCTCATGGGATCGGGCTGGTGCTTTGGTATGGGGGTGCTCAGCATCGTGGTAGGCACACTGTCGTAACCGATGATGCGTACCAC
>JAZGDP010000055.1:0-3417 GCA_036477885.1 Dehalococcoidia bacterium | reverse complement strand
TGACGAGGGGTGCTGGTGTCTCAGATGTGGGGCCAAGAGGGGGTGATGAAGACGGAGTCGCGGTAGGGGAAGGAAGGATTGGGGTGGTGGGACCTCCTGCCTCACCATCTCCGCAGGCTGCGGCTATTATTAAAAGGGCGACCATAATTAGGCCGCCTATTACCTTCCGGCGCTTCTTCACTGGCCCTTTATCGGGGCAGGCCCAGACCCCGGGTGGCGATGATGTTTCTCATGATCTCCGAGGTTCCCGCCCGGATGGTGTCGGAGACGGAGCTCAGGTAGCCCTGCTGGATCTTTCCCTGGAGGGGGCCCCATTGGGACTCTGTGGTGAGTTGACCATAGAGCCCTAGTATCTGCATCCCCGCTCGGCACACCCTCTGGGCCAGCTCGCTGCCGAAGACCTTGGATTGAGCCGATTCCCTGTTGGGGATATCCCCTTCACTCAGCATCCAGGCCACCCTATAGGCCAGCATACGCCCTACCTGAAACTCGATGGCCAACTCCGCCAGCCTGTTCCGTACAGTGGGGTCTTTGGCTAAGGGGCCATTAGGGGAGGGCGCCTCTTTAACATACTGGACTAATTGCTCGAAAATGAGGAGATATTCCACCACTCGCTCTATGCCGGCCCGTTCGAAGTCCAGGTTTGCTGCTACCACATACCAGCCCTGATTCT
Source organism: Dehalococcoidia bacterium (assembly GCA_036477885.1). GTDB lineage: Bacteria > Chloroflexota > Dehalococcoidia > JAZGDP01 > JAZGDP01 > JAZGDP01. The sequence continues at coordinate 2,744 of JAZGDP010000055.1, read as the reverse complement.
CCTGCCCCACCATGTTCGCCCTGGGCACTCTCACATTATCGAAGAAGACCTCATTGAATTGTCCCCCCGCCATAGTCCAGAGGGGCCTTACCTCTACCCCTGGGCTCTTGAGGCCCACGATGAATACGCTTATCCCCTTGTGCTTTGGAACGTCGGGGTCGGTTCGGGTGGCTAGCCATATGTAATCGTTGATATGGGCTCCACTGGTATAGATTTTTTGTCCGCTGATTATATAGTCATCCCCGTCTGCTACCGCCCTGGTTTTAAGGGAGGCCAGGTCGGAGCCGGCACCCGGCTCGCTGTACCCTATGCAGAAGCCCGCCTCTCCTCTAGCTATTCTCGGCAGATAATACCTCTTCTGCTCCTCGGTTCCAAACTGTATAATGCTGGGCCCCATCTGGCGCTCTGCCAGGTGGTGATAATAGATGGGGGCGTGATTATAGGTCATCTCCTCGTTGTAAATGAGCCGCTCAATATAGCCCAGCTCCTGCCCGCCGTACTCCTTAGGCCAGGTTAGCCCTATCCAACCCTTTTGACCCAGCTTGCGGGAGAACTCCTTGGAGAATCCCCCCTCCTCCGGTCTTATCTCCATCTCCTTCGTCAAGCTGGAAGGCAGCTCCTTTTTAAGGAACTCTCTGATCTCCTCTTGGAACCGCTTCTGCTCTTCAGTGAACTCGAAACGCATGGCTATATCCAGGGCTGATTAGTTGGATAATCAAATGCTCAGCTCTAAGGCGTGATTCCCAATTATAACCGATAAACGGAGCAATATAGCTATCTTAAGCTATTCGCTCAGCAGACTGGTGGAGCAATGTTCAAAGCATCTCCTAGGCCCTAAAATTGCAGGCTCCAGCAACCCCTTGCCTATGTGAGAAGTGTAGCACCATGCACTAAATTGGGTGGAACCTTGGGAGGAGATGACCAACCCTAAATCCTATACCGCCCCGTGTTTTAGAGTTTACTTTAGTCCTTAACCCCACCCCAACGAGCTCCCACGAAATTACTGGATGGGTATACCCTTTAGGTTAAGCCCGGGTGTATTCCTCCTCTTTCGCCATCTCCTTTAGTTTATTACTGACCTCTATGACCCCGACAAACCCCACATCGGCGAGGGGTCTAATGCCATTGTGGGGTACCGGAGCTACAGTCCAAAAGTTCACCGAGGGCTCTCCCGTGGGCTCTAAGGTGTAGGTGAAGCCCGCTGGGAGAAATATGGACTCCCCTTCTTTGGCCAACAGTTCCTTCTTGTTTCCATCACCATCTTCGGCAATAACTTTTAGGCTGCCCTTTACGCAGAGGAACAGTTCATCCCAATTGGCCTGCTTCCAGGAGAAAGGCTCCATATCGGGATCGTGCTCACACCAGCCTTGAATAGCGTTTTGGGCCCCATCTAATTCCCTGCTTATACGTAGGTACGAGTTACACCCTTTGCTAAACTCCCATACAGGGCGGCGGTGGGTTTCCTCGTGGGTTATGACTTTAGGCCTTGGTGTAGGTGCCATTTTAAACCCCCTTTATAGTTTTCGCGATGTATAAACCTGTAAGTGGTACAGCTTTCTCATGTCCCAAGTGATCATTTTTTCCGGTTTAAGTTCGATGATCAAGTGATCGTAATAATTCCGGTATTCCCTATAAGACTCTATGTGGGGATGTCCGGGGCCGAATATGGAATCTGCAATACGCTCATCGCATTCCTTGGCTAACTCTTTGTCTTCTAGCACCTCCCCTCTCCCTTGGATTTGAACGCCCCGTGCCGTTGCCAGGTCGTTGCCCCCATCAAATACCACACCGGTCATCGAGCTGCCGCCCTCGGTGTTTTTCAGATGGTGGGAGGCCTGGTCGATGCCGAGGTAGATCCTCTTGTCCTTCACCGTGTACCACACTGGGCTGGAATAAATAACGCCATCTCTATTTACCGTCGATACAGCGATTTCGTGATGCCGCTCTAGAAACGACCACCGCTGTTCTTGAGACATGGATGCTACGCTACCTAGCTTTATCTTGCCAAAATATTGTCGTGCCGTAGCTCATCACCTCCTTTAACCCAATTTTGAAAATTCCTGTTTTTGGATCGGCTTTCCTTAGGACTGTATATTAACCTCCTTGGTTCTCGTGGCCTTACATGGAGTCGGCCTTCCATTCTCTAGAGGCCAGATAAATTCACGTCTTATGATAGCTTGGAGCACGTTGTGTGTCAACCTAGAGAAACCATGTTTGAGGGCAGGTAGGTTGAGTTAGATTTATCTTAAGAGACTATCCCCCTGAATGATTCTTAGGATGTCGTTGTAGCTAATGATGATTATGAGAAGGATGAGCATCATGAAGCCCACCATATGGACTAATGCCTCACGCTCGGGCTTTATGCGTTTCCCCCCTCTGATGACCTCGATGGCTATGAAGAGGAGCCTTCCTCCATCCAGGGCTGGAATGGGCAGGATGTTCAGGATGGCCAGGTTCAGGCTCAGGAGGGCGGTAAAGGCGATTAAGGGTACGATACCCGCACTGGCCACCTCACCAGTAATCTGGGCTATGCCTATGGGACCCGAGAACTCGGGGTTGGAGTCCCCGCTTATCCAGGAGAACACCTCCTTCTTAAACAGCACCAGTGTCTCCCAGCTACGTTTAATTCCCAAGGGGATGGCCTTCCAAATGGGCTCCGACCTCCTCTCGATGTGAGCACCCAACAGTTCGCTGCTGAATCTTATCCCGGCAATAAAGGGATCGTAGTCCAGTTTGAGTGTTAT
>JAZGDP010000054.1:0-4011 GCA_036477885.1 Dehalococcoidia bacterium | reverse complement strand
GTCTGGTGGGTTCTCTTAACCATGCAGACCCACGGCAATGACTTTCGACCGGAAAGTTGGTTGGGTAGCATTATAGGAGGGGCCTGGGCAGTCTTCGGCACCTTCATTTTCTGGGGCGCTATCATCGGCAGTATAACCTATTACTTCATGCAGCGCAGGGAACACACCCGCCGAGAGATCGTCAAGACCATCAAGCACAGCCTGGACGACCTTGAAGATTTATCCCTGGAGGAGCTGGAGCTTCTAAAGGAATCAACGGACAACGTCATAACCCGGCAAATTCAACAGGTGAAGACGAGGGCCACAGGCGGTGGCAGATAGTAACTCTAGAAATATCGGTGACGTGGAATAGGAAACTACAAAGATAATAGACTTTATTTCAGGATATCCCGAAGGCATTGCAACATTCCTTTCCTGGTAGTATAATAAGGCACCAAAAGGAATTGTGCATTTTGTTACTAACGGGTAGACTCCTCAGAATAAACCGAACGTATTTTAATATCCTCAATAGCGTCCATGGGAAATATCCGCATAGGCAAGGTAAAACCCACTTTAAAGAAGTTGTCTTAGCACTATATCTATGCGTCGCCATGAACTCGTGGGAAAGGGTGTATTAAGCGACAAGGCAATTTGATGGGAGTTTCCAATGTTTTGGTGCCGGTGAGCGGGGATACAGCAGATGAAGAGGCGGTGAGGCTGGCCTGCAACCTTGTGAGAAAGAAAAGAGGCCTCATCTACGTACTTTATGTAATAGAGGTAGAGCGCCAGCTTCCCTTGGACGCCGAGTTAGACCTGAGGATTCGTAAAGGGGAAACGGTGCTGACATATATGGAAGCTATCGCTAAGGAGGAGAAGTACGAGGTGGACACAGAGCTAATTCAGGCACGAGAGATGGGGCCAGCCATAGTAGATGAGGCAAGGGACCGGGGGGTGGGACTAATTGTCATGGGCGTGCCCTATAAGACTCCCTTCGGCGCATTTAGTCTTGGCGATGCGGCCCCCTATGTGCTGAGAAACGCTCCGTGCGCCGTCTGGTTGTATCGGGAAAGAATGCCCAAAGAAGTCCTGTCAGAGCCTCGGTAGTGGGGGGAGGAGCGGGCCTTGAAAATAATCATCATGGGTTGTGGTAGAGTGGGAGGCCGACTGGCTAATCGATTGGATGAAGCAGGCCACGAAGTAGTGGTCTTGGATAAGGACCCCTACAGCTTTCGCTGGCTCTTCCCCAACTTTAAAGGCACGGCCATGGTGGGCGACGGCACCGACGAGGATGTCTTGCGTAAGGCGGGAATAGAAAATGCCGACGCCTTTGTGGCGGCAACTCAGGGGGACAACCGCAATGTGCTGGCATCCCAAATAGCCAAACACATCTTCAAGGTGCCTAAGGTAGTCTCTAGGATATACGACCCCATTCGTCGGGACATGTATCAAGAGCTGGGTCTGGAGACCATCAGTTCTACCACGGTGATGGCGGACCTCCTTATGGATACCCTTCAACGGTGAGGGATAGGCTTTGTATATCATTGTAGTGGGTGGAGGAAAAGTAGGATACTATCTGTCCCAGGTCCTGGTGGCCGATGGACATGAGGTCCTGGTCCTAGAGACGGAGCCTCAGAGGGTGGAGTTTATGAAGGAGGAGCTGGGAAGCGTAGTAATGAGGGGCGATGGCTGCGAGGCAGCTACCCTGGATCAGGTGGGCGCTGGCCGATCCGATATGCTTATCGCTGTCACCGGGGATGATGAGGACAACCTGGTCGCCTGTCAGGTAGCCAAACACCGCTTCAAGGTGCCCCACACTATAGCCCTTCTTAACAACCCCAGGAACCGGACTATCTTCAAGATCCTGGGGGTGGATGTAACTGTAGATAGCACCGACCTTATCTTGGCTCACATAGAACAGGAGTTGCCCAAGCATCCATTAATACCCCTACTAACCCTAAAGGGGGGAGGCCTAGAGATAGTAGAGGTAAAGGTCCCCCCGGATTCCACTGCGATAGGAAAGCGTCTGAAGGACTTGCCCATCCCTCCCGAGTCTGTTATATCCCTGATCATAGGTAAAGAAAAGGGGGCTCAGATCCCTACCGAAGATACCGTGCTTGCGGCCGAGGACGAGGTGGTAGCCGTCACTAAGCCGGAGTTGGAGGAGGCACTGCGGGGCGCCTTCACCGGAAGCTGATATTTAGGGCATATCGCATTGGCAAAACGCATTGGATATCTGGGTCCCCGGGGAACCTTTACCGAGCAGGCTGCCCTCCTCTATGACCCCAATGCTCAGTTAGTCTCCTTCACCGGCATTCCAGCGGTAGCTGCCGCAGTGGCTACTGGCATGGTGGAGGAGGGCGTGGTAGCCATCGAAAACAGCATCGAGGGCTCAGTTACCGATACCTTGGACGTGTTGATTCATGAAACCAATCTCTCCATAAAACGGGAATTGGTTCTACCCATAAATCACTATCTCCTGGTGAAGGAGGGCACCAAGATAGAGGATATAGAGATCCTCTTCTCTCATCCCCAGGCCCTTTCCCAGTGTCGCCAATTCCTGGAACGCTGCTTTCCCCAGGCTCAGAGAGTGGCAGCCCTCAGCACCGCCGCCGCCGTGGAGGAGATGCTAAAGAGCGAAAGCCCTGCGGCTGCCATCGCCACACAAAGGGCGGCACAACTGTATGATGTGGATATCCTGGCTCAGAATATCCAGGACCACTCCTCTAACGTGACCCGTTTTATAGTTCTCGCCACCGGTGATCACCCCCCTACAGGGCAAGACAAGACCTCCCTATGCTTCTCCTTCGCTAAGAATAAACCCGGCATCCTATACAGGGTCTTGGGGGAGTTCGCCCAGCGAAACATCAATCTGGCTAAAGTGGAGTCTCGCCCCTCCAAGGAGGACCTGGGGCAGTATATATTTCTGGTAGATTTGGAAGGCCACCGCAGCGAGTCCATTATCGGCGAGGCCCTAGAGAAGGTGCAGGAGCAAACGGCCATGCTGAGGATTTTTGGCTCATATCCCAAATATGAATCCTATAAAGAGAAGTAGGGCTCCGCAAGGCTCAAATATAGGACGAGATGGCCAATTTGGCCATCTCGTTTTAAAACAGTGCGCTGGGTGCTCGGGTTAGCTAATCAGGCTTCGGCTCCTCTGTCCCCTCTTCCTTCTTAGCCTTCCTAACCAGCTCCTCTAATTCGGCGCTTTTTCGGGCGGCCACCATCCTCCCCTCCTCTACGGCCTGCTTCAAAACTACCTTAGCCTCTTCCAAAGCCTTCTGTAGAGTCTGCGTTCCCTCCTCCACCAAAGTTCTCGTGTTATCCTTGATCCTCTCTATCATCTCATCCCCTCTTGCTTGAAAATCCGCTATCTTCCCTGGCAGCGAGGCTCCGCCCTCCTCGCCCTCCTCCGATGCCATACGCTTAGCAGCAGTCCACCCTGCTAAAGCACCCAAAACAAACCCCACCAGAAAACTACTCATCTTTATTACCCACCTTTCTCCCATAAAATCTTATGAAAAAAGCGGCACCTTGGCGAAGCCCCGCTAGGAAGCTCACCCCTTTAACGGTGGGCCTTATTACCGCCTCCGATACCAAGGAGGCTGTGCTGGCTATATTCCCCAATGTGGTCTTGGTATGCTCCAGATTCGTTTTAGCGGTGCCCAGCAAGGGGCCTACCTTACGAAAAATCAGGAAGGCCATGACGAGGATCAGCAGAAGGACGAATACGCCGGTCCCGGCAAAGATGACGATCACATAGTCTCGAACTTCGGCGATGGATATAGCCAGCAATAGATTTCGCTCCTTATGGATTTTAGAGGCATATTACCACGGCAGCCCCTCTTTGTAAATCCACTCAATCCCTCACTCTATACAGGTGAACCTCTTCATTCTCATAGGCCATCTCTAAAGATGAGCCTAACATATCGTCGAATTTACCCAGGCCCCCCTCTGAATAGTATAAGCGTTCCAGGGAGCCTACATAGATGTAATCCACCTCATATTTGTTGAGCAGGGCCAGAGCCGTTTCTG
>JAZGDP010000053.1:0-11138 GCA_036477885.1 Dehalococcoidia bacterium | reverse complement strand
GAGGGCAAGGATTCCGATCCTACAGAAGCCACCATAGCTGGCTCTCCCCAGCAGTGCGCCGACCGCATCAATGCCTATCGGGAAGCGGGGGTATCCTTCTTCATCCTCGACTTTCAGCGTCATGGTATAGACCCAGCCTCCGAGATAATGCGCCAGATGGACCTCTTTGTTGAGAAAGTCGCGCCTCTGCTTAATAAATAGATGCTGTGAACTGAGGGGCTTGGGACCGCAGGGGCGCCGCATGGCTGTAGGTCTATCTCTTTTGACACGCTAACGGTATTTTGTTATGCTTTTCTCATATAAGGCTTCGCCTTGGTGACTGAAAGGAAAGGGGTAACTATGCCCATTCACTATGAAGGTGAGATACAAATAAGGAAGGTGGTGGTGGGGCCTTACGAAAACAACGCTTTTGTCGTGATATGTCCCCAGACCAAAGAGAGCGTCATCATAGATACCCCCGCTGAGCCCGAGAAGGTCCTGGCAGAAGCCGAGGGCACCCATGTTAAAGGCATCTTAATGACCCACACCCATGCCGACCATACTGCGGGCCATCAGGAGATTAAATCCAAAACCGGAGCACCAGTGGCGGTGCACCCCTTGGCAGCCAAGAAACTCTCCGAGCCACCGGAGATCCTTTATGACCACGGAGACACCTTTAAATTCGGCAATATAACCCTGCAGGTAATTCACACACCGGGCCATACCCCGGAAGGGATCTCCCTGCTGACGGGCAGACACATCTTCGTTGGGGACAGCCTGTTCCCCGGCGGGCTGGGTCATACCCCCAGTCCTCAGGCCTTTAAACAACTGTTGAAGAGCATCACCGAGAGGCTCTACCCTCTTCCCGATGAAACCTTCGTTTATCCCGGCCATGGATCGGATACCACCATAGGAAAGTCCAAAGAGGAATACGCTATCTTCTCCCAGCGCCCCCATCCGCCAGACCTCCACGGCCACGTACAATGGCTAACCGGTTGATGTCAGGCCCAGCAAGTTTTTCCACCATGCTACCCCATCTCGGAGAGCTTGCTTCGGCATAAGAAGCTACCACGAAAAGGAAAACATGTATCAAAAAACCACACTCCCCAATGGACTAAGGATCGTAACCTCTACCATGCCCCACACCCGCTCCGTTTCCGTGATCATCTTTCTCGGGGCAGGCTCTCGCTATGAGACCGAGGCAGAGGCTGGAATATCCCACTTCGTTGAACACCTGGCCTTCAAGGGCACTCATAAGCGTGCCACACCCAAGGAGATCTCCGGCGCCATCGAGGGGGTAGGAGGCATCTTAAACGCCAGTACCGATAGGGAGATCACCACCTACTGGTGCAAGGTGGCTCTGCCCCATTTTCCCCTAGCCCTGGACGTATTGGTGGATATGTTGCTCAACGCCAAATACGATCCTAAGGAGATGGAGAAGGAACGCAACGTAATTCTGGAAGAGCTAAACATGGTGAACGATTCGCCGGCTCAGTTGGTAGAGGTTCTTATTGACGAAGTGGTCTGGCCCGATCAACCCCTGGGTCGGGATGTAGGGGGCACCAAGAAAAGCGTCAACTCCATCACCAGGAAAATGATCATCGATTACGTTGCTCAGCAGTATGTGTACCCCAACGCAGTGGTCAGCGTGGCCGGCGATATTAGCCATGAGCACGTAGTAGATGCGGTGCAGGCAACTCTAGGCCAGTGGAGCCAGGGCCAGCCTCGTCGCTGGTTTCCCGCCCAGGATGGTCAGGACAACCCTAGGGAGCGTCTGGTGTCGAGAGAGACGGAGCAGAGCCACTTCTGCTTGGCGGTGCGAGGCCTCTCCCTTACCCACCCCGACCGCTATGCCCTGAACCTTTTGAATGTGATTTTGGGTGAGGGGATGAGCAGTCGCCTCTTCCTAGAGATCCGGGAGAAGCTAGGCTTAGCCTACAATGTTCAGAGCTATGTGAATCAATTTCTGGACTCGGGGTCCGTGACCATCTACGCTGGGGTGGACCCCCGGCGCATGAGGGATGCTCTTCAGGCCACTCTTGTAGAGCTTGACCGGCTTAAGGAGGAAATCCCCGAAGAGGAGCTGGTGAAGGCCAAGGAGTTAACCAAGGGGCGCATGCTTCTGCGGATGGAGGAAAGCCGCAGTGTAGCCGGGTGGCTCGGCGCCCAGGAACTGCTTCTCAACCGCATTCACACCGTAGATGAGGTGTTGTCCCAGGTGGAGGCCGTCTCCAGTGAGGATGTGAAGCGAGTGGCAAAGGAGCTTTTCCTCACTGAGAAGCTCAGTTTAGCGGTGGTAGGTCCTTACGATAAGGATACGGAGTTTTGCTCCCTCCTCAAGCTGTAAGGTCGGCTTAAAAATTCGCCGAAAAAGGATTCCCAGGATATTGTAAACCGCCTCGGGTTGTTATAGACTGAACCATCCCTCGAACAAGGCCGGAATCTTATTTCACCATGAATACTACAGCGGTAGGTAACTATCCCAAAATAGCCAACAGGCCCGACGGTCAGAGGCTGCGCCGCGCCATCGCTCAATTCGACGAAGCAAAGGTCTCCGCCGAGGAGCTGGCCAGGATAGAGGACGAGGTAACCACCGAGGTCCTAGGGGAGCAGATACGGGCCGGCCTGAACCTAGTCACCGACGGCCAGATCCGCTGGGACGACGGCCAGACCTATTTCGCCCGACACATCGAGGGGATGGAGCTGGCCGGCTTGATAAGGTATTTCGATACCAATACCTATTATCGCCAGCCCGTAGCCAAGGGTCCCTTAGGATGGGGCGGGCCCATCACGGTGCGAGATTATCAGTTTGCCAGTGCCCACAGCTCCAAGCCGGTTAAGCCTGTCATCACCGGCCCCTATACCTTAGCCAAGATATCTCGCAGTGAGCGCCACAGCACCCTCAGGGATTTCGTGTTAGAGCTGGCCCATGTCCTATGCCAGGAGGCCCATGCCCTGGAGGAGGCTGGGGCATCTCTGGTCCAGATAGATGAACCCGCTATCGTCAGGAACAAGGGCGACTGGCCCCTTTTCCAGGACGCCATGAAAATCCTTACCCAAGGCCTCTCCATCAAGATGCTTCTTTACACCTACTTCGGGGACGTGACGGGTCTGGAGGGATTCTTTCACCTGCCCTTTCAAGGTTTCGGCCTGGATTTCGTCACGGGCCCGTCCAACTTCTCTCTCCTGAAGGAATTCCCCCAGGACAAGGAGCTGGGCTTAGGTATTGTGGATGCCCGCAACGTCAAATTGGAGTCGGGGGAGGAGATATCGAAGGACATTCAGAGGGCGTTACAGCATGTATCGTGGGAGCGGCTCTACGTAAATCCCAGTTGTGGGCTGGATTTCTTGCCTAGGGAGCAGGCCTACGCTAAGCTGGAGCGCATGGTGGAGGGGGCCAGAGCCGTAGAGAAGGTGAGGGCCTAATGAGACCGTTGATGACCACCGCCGTGGGTAGCTACCCCAAGCCTAAATATATACTGGAGGCTCGTAGCAAGGTTGCCCGGGGACAGATGAGTCGTCAGGAGCTGGAGGTATTGGAGAAACAGGCCACCAAAGAGTGGATTCAGTTCCAGGAGGAGATAGGCCTGGATATCATGGTGGATGGGGAGCAGTATCGGGGCGATATGGTCACCTACTTCGCCGAGAACCTGCAGGGCTTTGCTATCAGCGGCCTGGTGCGCTCCTATGGCAATCGGTATTATCGCAAGCCTATAGCCATTGGCCCCATTCGCCGCAAGGGCTCCATAACCTTAGGCATGTTTCTTTACACTCAAAGCCTGACCCAAAGGCCCGTTAAGGGTATGCTCACGGGACCCTACACCATCTGCGATTGGTCCTTCAACGACTATTTCAAAAGCCGGGAAGAGTTCGTCATGGAGATAGCCCAGGTGGTTCATCAGGAGGCCCTAGACCTAGAGAGGGCAGGGGCCCAATATATCCAGATAGATGAGCCGGCCGTCTCCACCCGTCCGGATGAGATCGATCTGGCCATTAAGGCGATGGGCGTAGCTACCCAAGGGCTTAAGGCCACTACCATAACTCACATCTGCTATGGCGACTTCAACACCGCTTATCCCAGGTTGCTGGATATGCCTGTGGACATCCTCGACCTAGAGATGGCCAACAGCAACTACGATATGTTGGAACTGTTCAAGCGCCACCCCTTCACTAAGATACTGACTGTAGGCGTGGTGGACGTCCACAATCACGCTATCGAGAGCGTAGCCCAGGTCAAGGAGGGAATATACCACACCCTGGAGGTGGTGCCACCCGAAAGGCTTCTGGTGGACGCCGACTGCGGCCTCAAGACCCGCACAGTGGAGGAGGCCAAGGCTAAGCTCCGAGTGATGCAGCAGGCCGTCAAAGAGGTAAAGAGAGAGCTTAACCTCGAAGGGGACTAATCCATCTACCTCGCCATTTTCTTCAAAAGGCTCTTCTTTTAATTCCTATCCCCAAGGCTGCCAGATGGGGAAATGCTGGATTTGTTGCACAAGAGATTCATTGCCCCTTCTTAGGTCACTAAAAGGGAATCCTTGAGAGGAAGCGCACCGGGGAGGGTGGGCGGGACAAACGCGTTAAAGGATTGGCCTATTTCCCAGATATGTCTTAAATAGAAAAGCCAAGTTTTACTCTGCCAAACGTTATGCCTTCTTTCCCTCTCAACCCACCCCAAACGCCTCCCTTGAAGGCAATTTTTATTGCTCACTGATAAAAGGGACTCCTTATGACCGGCAGAAACTTAAGTCATTTCAGATAGCAGACTGGTATGATCCTCGGGGGCAAGCGGCTTGGCAGGAGAAGAAAAACATAGTATCCTACTTCTGTTTAAGCTCATAGTATTGCACCGAGTCCCGGCTAAGCATATTAGGCTGCTGAGGGTCCATACTAGGGCAATGGCAGCGGAATGGGGGCGATATGCCGGAAATAGGATTGGTTGGCGCGGGTGTCATCGGGCAGCTTTACGCTCTCAATCTCCTAAAGGCGTATAAGGAGATAGACATCTATGACATAGATGAGCAACGTGCCAGGACGCTGGAGGAAAAGGGTGCAAGGTGTATGGCCTCGGCGAAAGGGCTGGCAGAAGACTCGGAGATGATAGTAATGGCCCTCCCCTCGCCATCAGCCGTGGAGGCGGCGGTGACTGGCCCCGAAGGCCTGCTGGCAGGAGCGAAGGCCGGGGCCATCATTTTAGACCTGAGCACCATCGATCCGGGTACCAGTATAAGGATGTATGACCTGGCGAAAGAGGAGGGAGTCAGCTATCTAGACGCCCCGGTGAGCGGAGGCGCCCCCAGAGGAGCGGGGACAGAGGGAGCAAGACACGCCACGATAACCTTCATGGTTGGCGGCGACAAGGATGCTTTCGATAGGGCCAGGCCCGTGGTGGAAGTCTTGGAGGGTCGAAAATCCCGAGAAGACTAATAGCTGTCCCGAGTAAATCGCATCGAGAAAGGACCGTTGCTCAAGACGATCCGAGGGTTTCACTACCCGCAACATGACATGGCCTCTGTCAGCAATGCAGAGCCTACAGTTTACGCCTTCGCAATCTCTTTTTTCGGATCGAAGAAGGGTTTTGGTACGACCCGAGCCGCTCTTTCGCCAAAGGCCGTATCTACTGTAAATTCCGTACCTAGCTCAGCGTACTCTATAGGAACCATGGCATACCCGATGTTCTTCTCCAGTCGCGGCGAGTAGCAGGCAGAGGTAACACGCCCTATCTGTGTATCACCTCGCCGCACTGGCCAGAAATCCACCATTGAGCCATCGTTATACGCTCCTACAGAGTCCCCGCTAATTTCCACGCCCACCAACTTGCGCTTCACCCCCTCCTCCTTGATACGTTTGAGGGCCTCTTTGCCTATAAAGTCGCCCTCTTTCTCCAAGTCCACTGCCCAGCCCATCCCTACCTCGTAAGGGTTGTCTTCCAGCGTCATATCGGCGCCATAGGCAAGGATACCGGCCTCTATGCGCCGTATATGGCAAGGTCCAATGACGGCGATATCGTGAGGTCGGCCGGCTTCCAGCACCCTTTCCCACAGCCTAATACCATCTCGGCTACTATTGCGCAGGCAGATTTCGTAGCCCAGCTCGTTGCTGTAGCCGGTGCGGGACACAACGACATCCATGTCATCAAGTTTGGCCTCGAAAAGATAATAGTAAGGCAAGGACATGACCCGGTCGCCAAACAGATCCCGCATAACCTGCCTCGACTTGGGCCCCTGTACTTGCACTAGACCGACGTCCGGCTCTTGAATGTGGACGTTCATGCCGGCGTAGACTGCTACGCCCTTGACCCATAACAACACATCGCTGTCGGCCACCGACAACGAGAAGTGGTTTTCGCCCAAGCGATACAACACGGGGTCGTTAATGATTCCGCCATCTTGGGCTATAGTGGGCGTATAGAAACATTGTCCTACGGCACACTTGCTCAGATCCCTGGGGGTGAGGAGGTTAGTGAAGGCGAACGCATCTGGGCCGGTGATTTCGACTTGCCGTTCCACCCCTACATCCCACAGGGTGACGTCTGTAATTAGCTTCCTGAATTCCTCGAAGGGATCACCATAGTGTCTAGGGTGGTACATGCGGTTGTAGACACTGTACAGTTTGACGCCGTGGCGGCGGGAGGCGTAAAAGAAGGGAGACCTGCGAATCCGGGTGTACAAAAGGATTTTGGGCACCTCATCATTATTAGCCATAAGCTCACCTCCCTAACAGGTTCTTCCACTAACTGCTCTATTTATTAGAACCTTCTAGTTAAGAGCCCAAGGCATGCAAGCCCATACCTTTAGCTGGCCCCAAGGCAAAAATCCTCGAGACCAGAGATTAAAAGGCATGGCTTAAGAGGCAGGCTTGAACACCGGAAGGGCTACCTCCTCGGAGAGGTCCTCGAAGGTTACCTCCACAGGCATATCTATCTTCACCGCTTCGGGGTCGCACCCCACTATGTTAGTCATCATCCGTACCCCCTCCTCCAGCTCCACGTAGGCCACCACGTAAGGGGTCTTATCGTCCCAGCCGGGAGATCGGTTGATGTATACCACGCTGTAGGTGTAGACTTTCCCCTTGCCGCTGGCCTTGCGATACTCTAGATTGGTGGAGAGGCAGTGGCAGCAAACGGCGCGAGGGTAGTATTGGAATTTACCGCAGTCATTGCAGCGCTGCACCAAAAGTTCGTGTCGTTTACACGCCTCCCAAAAAGGCCGGGTCTCGACATCTAATGTGGGTAGTGGTCTTCCTTCTTCTGCCATCTTAATCCCTCCCTAAAATAAGTGTGACGGCGGTGTGAGAGTCCATGGCACCGCCTATGCCATGACACAGGGCTATCTTGGCATTATCTACTTGGTTGACGCTCTCTCCCCAGAGCTGGCGGGCGGCCTCGATGATGAGAAATATGCCTCGCTCTCCAGGCTGATTGGAGGAGAGGCCTCCTCCATCGGTGTTTACCGGGAGTTCCCCTCCTCGACCTATTCTTCCCCCCTCCACGAAGGCTCCCCCCTCCCCCTTGCCACAGAACCCCAGGTCCTCCAGGTTGGCTATAACCACAATGGTGAAGGCGTCGTATATCTGGGCCACATCTATATCATTGTGAGTCACCCCGGCCATAGCAAAGGCCTCTGGCCCCGTCTTCTTAGCGCCGACGATGGTCAGGTCTCTATTGCCCCCACTGCTGTGAACGCAGGACTCGGAGATGCCCAATATGTAGAGGGGCGGCTTTCTCAGGTCTCTGGCTCGCTCCGCCGAGGTCATCACCACCGCCCCAGCTCCGTCGCTGATGAGACAGCAGTCCAGGCGGTGCAAAGGCGAGGCTATCAGGGGGGAGCTGAGGACATCCTCCACGGTAATGGGATCGCGGTAGCGGGCATGGGGGTTTCTCGAGGCGAAGTCCCGGGTCGATACCGACACCGCCGCTAGCTGCTGGGGGGTTGTGCCATACTGGTGCATGTGACGCTGGGCCACCATGGCGAAGTTGCTAATGAGGGTCATTCCGAAGGGGTAGGTAAAGGAGTCCGGCATGGGCCTCAAGGTCTCGTACAGAGCCCCTGTCCCTATGGCGACGCCGCCGCTACGGGGAGTAGCCCCATAGGTGATGAGGGCCGTACTGCACTGGCCAGCCACGAGGGCCGAGGCGGCGTGGTTGAGGTGCATCAAGAAGGACGTTCCCCCCTCGCTGGTTGAGTCCAGATAACCGGGATTCATATTGAGATACTCCGCCAGGTTTAAGGCCTCCATATCGCTGGCCCCATATGCGAAAAGGGCGTCCACCTCATCTTTAGCGATACCGGCATCGTCCAAGGCCTGTTTAGCCGACTCGGCTATTATCTGATACCTGCCTTTATCAGGAGATAGTCTAGTCTCGTGCTCGTAGGCTCCCACAATGGCTGCTTTCTTCTTCAAGCTCAAGGATTACCCCTCCTTTCTGCGATTGTTATGGAGAATCATCCATAGTGAAGCTGCTCCCAGGTTCTAAGGCCTTCCCTCTAATCCCTGGCCAGGATAGCAGTGGCCCCGAAATTGACATCACCCATGCCGCCGGTGCCATGACACAGGGCTATCTTGGCATTATCTACTTGGTTGACGCTCTCTCCCCAGAGCTGGCGGGCGGCCTCGATGATGAGAAATATGCCTCGCTCTCCAGGCTGATTGGAGGAGAGGCCCCCTCCATCGGTGTTGATGGGCAGCTCGCCCCCCGGAGCTATGCGTCCACCCTGCACATAGGCTCCTCCCTCTCCCTTCTTGCAGAAGCCCAGGTCTTCAATGGTGCACAGGGCGGTGATAGTGAAGGAATCGTAGATCTGAGCTACATCTATGTCCTTACGAGTCACCCCCGCCCTCTGGAAGGCCTCGGCCCCAGACTGCTTCGCTGCTATGGAGGTGAAGTCCTTCATGCCGCCGCCGGTGTGAGCACAGGCCTGACCCGTGCCCAGCACATATACCGGAGGTTTCTTCAGGTCCCGGGCTCGCTCCGCCGAGGTAACTACCACTGCGCCGCCTCCATCGCTGATAACACAGCAATCCAGTCGATGCAGGGGTGAGGCGATCATGGGAGAGTTGATGACATCCTCCACGGTCATGGGGTCTCGATAGCGGGCGTTGGGGTTGTTGGCGGCGTTTCTGCGGCAGGTCACCGCTATCTCCGCCAGCTGCTCCGGGGTGGTGCCATACTCATACATGTGTCTTTGAGCCACTAAGGCATAGGCCGATACAATGGAGTAACCGAAGGGCCAGGTAAAGCCGTCGGGGATAGGTACAGGCATCTCCCCACTGGGCACCAATCCGGCGCCGGTGCGAGGGGTGGCAGCATAGGTGATGAGAGCAACATTGCATTGCCCCGTGGCGATGGCAGCAGCGGCGTGGGCTAGATGGGCTACAAAGGAGGAGCCTCCCTCAGAGGTAGAGTCTACATGTCGGGGATTTATGTTTAGATACTCCGCCAAGAAAAGTCCAGCCGAAGTCGGAGCGTCGAAATAGTAGGCATAAAGGCCGTCCACATCGGCCTTGGTGAGCCCGGCATCCCCCAGGGCCCGCTCGGCACATTCAGCTATAATCTGGTATCTACCTTTATCGGTGGCCTTTCTAGTCTCGTGCTCATACACTCCCACAATGGCTGTCTGTTTTCTTAGTTCGAAGACCATTTCACCTCCTTGTATTCAGGAATAGAATCGCCACTTCCCCTTTTCTTAGAGCTATCCATGGCCAGTTCTATGGAAAGCCCGTTCTAATCCTGGAACTCTTTTAGTAGCCGAGGGCTTAAAGGGGATTATCCCTCCCGTTCCCTTGACTACCCAATGACCTGTTTCTTATATCACAAAAAATCTATCTTGACAAGGGAGGTTCCCTGAGCCTTCACTTCCTCCCCCTGTCCACTGAAAATCGCCTCCAAGAAAGGCGTCACAGGGCGGGCTTGGGAGGGAAAATAGGCCTAACCTCTGGCACCGCTTCCACACAGCTTTTCTTTAAAAAAGCACCCTTCTTTAGTGAGGCTTATCTTTTAACGTGTTAGTCCCACCCTGCCCACCCCAGCGCATCTTCCTAATTACGGCTTACCTTTTGTCTAGAGGCAAGTAGAATAAGCCCTAGAGACCGGCTTGAATTTTTACACGTCTTCGTGTAGGATAGAGCCATGAGAACCAGGGAGCGAAGGAAAAGGGTGGTGTGGGAAGCTCAGAAGATTCGTGCGTTACGGCTTCACTTGGGGCTTACCCAGCAGAAGCTGGCCGATGAGCTGGGGACTCGGCAGCAGACCATCAGCGAGTGGGAGACGGGGATGTACCGCCCGCGAGGTGCATCCACGACACTCCTCACCCTGGTGGCGGAGCGAGCCGATTTTGAATATGAGGTAGGCGCGAAGAAAGACCTGCCTGCATCCAGCTAGGTAATGGAGCCAAATCATCTATATAGATAATGGACAACTAGCCTTAGCTCTGCCCCGCGCATATCTGTGGGGCAATGAGGGGCCGATGCCACTCCCATCCCATGAAGGGAATGGCACGATGCGGAAATGGCCCTGTGGGTGCTGTAGAGAGATTGACATTATTGGGGGACGGTGCTACCCTTGCTCCCGCCTAGGATAGGCGCCCAGCTGGGAGAGGCCGCCTTGACTGGGGAAGGCCAGCCCAGAGGAGTTAATAGCAGATAAATCCCATATGAAGTTTCAACCACCTAGATAAATTAGCAGCTAAGGTAAGGAGAGTGATGAAATTCGGGTATTTCGATACGCGCCTGGATACGGATGGTAAACGCTCCTACGCCCAGTTGCTGGACGATCTGCGCGAGGAGACCATCCTCTGTGAAGATGCCGGGTTCGACTCCGTCTGGCTAGGTGAGCACCATATGGGTCCAGAGGGCATGGACAATCTGCCCAACGCTATCCTCGTCTGTGCGGATCTGGCCTCCCGCACCAGTCGAATACGCATCGGCCAGGGAGCCAATATCATAACCTATTGGCACCCTATCCGGCTCGCCGAAGACATCGCCCTATTGGACCAGATGACCAAGGGTCGCATCGACGTCGCCTTCGGGCGTGGCGTCCGCTCCCGCGAGGGGGCCAACTTCCACGCCAAATCTGACCCTAAAAACGAGGCCGCCAACCGGGAGCTCTTCGAGGAGACATTGGAGATCATCCGCAAGGCCTGGACGGAGCCCTTCTTCTCCCA
>JAZGDP010000052.1:0-5852 GCA_036477885.1 Dehalococcoidia bacterium | reverse complement strand
TCTTGCGAGATCTGAGCTTCATCTAGAGAAAATGCCTCTTGGAAAAGCTCGTCTAGAAGGGCATCCATCTCACCCTGGCTCAGAAAATTGGGGGCAACATCCCTTAGGGGGGATAGGTTTCGCACTGCTATGGTGCTCTGAGATACATCCCCTAGGATTTCCACAGTTCCCGAGGGTAGAGCGATGCCAGTGGGGGTAGGGGTTGGAGCAGGGCCCCTTTGAAGGTTACATGCTAAGAAGAGGGCCAGGAGGATTACCGCTCCTAAAAGGAAGACTTGATTAAATGGCAGACGGAGGGATGGTCTCATTACATATTTCCCCCTTAAACCGCTAAGGCAGTCATGACGCCGCCCGATACCAGGGGTATGGTGAGATTATCGTCCACTGGAATGGGCACTA
This sequence comes from Dehalococcoidia bacterium, assembly GCA_036477885.1. Classification (GTDB taxonomy): domain Bacteria; phylum Chloroflexota; class Dehalococcoidia; order JAZGDP01; family JAZGDP01; genus JAZGDP01. The sequence continues at coordinate 5,453 of JAZGDP010000052.1, read as the reverse complement.
TCTCGGTGGCCGCGGCCACCGCCGCTCCTATGACCATGGCCCTAGTCCCTATATCCAGTTGGGGCAAGGCGCTCAAGAGCCCACCCAGGACTAAGGCAGCCAGGAAGAAAGCCGCCGTTCCCTCTAGGCTTTTTGGCCCCACCCTAATGTTGCCAAATCGCTCTCCCACCAGGGCTGCAAGGGGGTCGCCCACCGTGAGAAAGAATATGGCTAAAATGGCTATATACTTATCGAACAACAGAAAGGCCAAAAGGCAAGAGAGCACCAGGTAAGTGGCGCCCGTGAGCCCGGAGTGTTCCTTTTCCTTGAGAAGCACCGAAAAGCGAGCTATCAGCCAATCGTTGAGGGGGCGATACCGTAGTCTCGTATATTCCACCCCCAGGGAGAGGAGGAGCAAGAAGGCCAATAGCCCCATCGTCACCCCTTCGTCTAAAAAAAGGGCCACAACGGGGATCAGAGAGCCCACCGAGAGATGGAACAATCTCCGCTCTACGTTGGCTACGGGGCTACTTTTTCGGTTCCTGCTCAGCACTATCCCCTTCTTTCCACAGGTCCATTATAAGCTAAATCATCCTTAGGCTCCACAGCTTAAATACAGGAAATGAGGCCCCACCCTCTCCACTGTGGAGTGTTAAAATAGGGCATGCCAAATCGGGAGGGAAATCAACCCTTATTGGAGCGATTTCAAGGGTGTTTGGTAGGCTTGGCTGTAGGGGATGCCCTGGGTGCCCCGGTGGAAGGCTGGAGCCACGAGGATATAGTAGCAGCCTACGGTAAGGTAACCGAGTTCATGCCTTCACAGCGGCTGGGCATAGGGCCCGGAGAGCACACCGACGATACTGCCATGATGCTATGCATAGCCCGCGACATCGCTGCCAACGGCTGCTTCGACCCCAAGGATGTAGCTTCGAGGTTTCTCGCCTGGTATCTGGACGAGCCTATAGGCATCGGGCGAACCACCTGGGTAGCCTTGGGAGAGCTTCAGCGAGGGGCCTCGTGGAGAGAGGCAGGCTACAGGGCTCACCAAAAGTTAGGGGGGATGAGCGCAGGAAACGGAAGCATCATGCGCTGCGCCCCCATAGGCCTCCTCGACTACAAAAATTCCGACGTCCTTATTCAAGATAGCAGGAATAGCTCCCTCATCACTCACTGGGACCCCAAGGCCCAGTGGGGTGCGGCGGCGATAAATTTGAGCATCGCCCACCTCCTGCAAGGACACAAAAAAGAAGACCTGCTACATAGGGTTAGCCAAAAAGTAGAGGAGGATCGAGTTAAAGAGGCATTGCTGGCGGTGGAAAATGTAGAGCCCAGCCAGGTTTGGTCGGGAGCCTTTGTGCTCTCCACCCTTCAGATAGCCCTGTGGTGTCTTCTCAATAAACCTTCCTTTGAGCAGGCTATAGAAGAGGCGGTAAACCTGGGGGGCGACACAGATACCAATGCCGCAGTCTGTGGTGCCCTGGCAGGGGCATACTACGGCATCTCCCAAATTCCTACAAGATGGCTATCAGGCCTAAAAGCACGGGAGGAGATAATTAGGTTGGCTACCGCTATACACGGTCTAGCTCATCAATAGTAGCTGACTAATGGAGGTGGGGCAGGCTCTTAGAAATATTGATCAGCTTTACTCTCTAGTTACTCGTGTCAGCACCCTGCCTTTGAGCCTCGTAACTGGCAAGGGCGCTCTTCAGGGCATCGGCTGCCAGGACGCTACAGTGTATCTTCCCCGGCGAAAGGCCCCCCAAAGCGTCGGCTATCTTCCTGCTGGTCATCCGCCTAGCCTCTTCCAAGGGCCTATCTTTAAGCATCTCGGTGGCTATGCTGCTGGTAGCGATGGCAGCCCCACAGCCTAAGGTCTGGAACTTGACATCGACGATGATATCGTCCTTTATCTTAAGATACATCTTCATGGTATCCCCGCAGACGGGGTTACCCTCGATGCCTATGGCGTCGGCGTCCTCGATGATCCCCACATTACGCGGGTTCATGAAGTGCTCCAACACCTTCTCGTTATACATCTGGGACCTGTAGGACCTAGCCACAGGAGCCTCATTCTAATTGATCACATTAAATACAGAGGACAGGCTCCTCAATTTTTCCACTATTCTCGGCAACACCTTTATAACATGCTCTATCTCTTCTTCGGTGTTCTCATACCCTACGGTGAGACGCAGGCTGCCCATGGCCACATCGGCGGAGATGCCCAAGGCGGTGAGCACGTGAGAGGGCTCCAGGGAACCCGTAGTACAGGCACTACCACTGGATGCCGCTATGCCTTCCATATCCAGAGCCATAAGGAGAGACTCTCCCTCCACATATTCAAAACAGAAATTAGCATTATTAGGCAATCGCTGGGTGGGGTGTCCATTAAGGCGAACCTGTCCTATACTGGACAGGATCCCACTGATGAGCCGCTCCCTTAAGCGGGTACGGTGCTCGTTATTGGACTCCCTATGCTCGGTTGCCAGCTTTAGCGCCGCTGCGGTGCCGACAATTCCCGCCAGGTTCTCCGTCCCAGCCCTGCGATTTCTCTCCTGGCCTCCTCCCATTTGCTGAGGCATAAAGGAAGTGCCCTTTCTTATATATAGCACCCCCATACCCTTAGGTCCGTAAAACTTGTGGGAGGACAAACTAAGCATGTCCACCCCTAACTTCTCCACATCCAGGTCCAGGGCACCAGCCCCTTGAACGGCATCGGTGTGAACTATTATCTCCCTTCCCATAGCCCTGGCCCGGTCCTTCACCACCTGAGAGGCCTCGCCTATGGGTTCAATGGTTCCTATCTCGTTATTGGCCAGCATGATAGTAACCAGGATAGTGCCATCGTTTATGGCCCCTTCCAAATCTTCCAGTCGAACCAGCCCATACTCGTCCACCGGCAGATAGGTGGTCTCGAACCCGAATTTCTCCAAGAAGTGGCACGTGTGAAGGACGGCATGATGCTCAATGCTAGTGGTGATTATATGGTTTCCAGTATCCCTAAGAGCGAAGGCGGCTCCTTTGATAGCCGCATTGTCGGATTCGGAGCCGCAGCCGGTAAATATCACCTCGCTGGCCTTACAGTTTAGAATCTCGGCCACCGTCTCCCTGGCCTCGTCTATGCCCTTTCGGCTCTCCTGACCCAGGGAATAGATACTGGAGGGATTGCCGAAGTGCTGCGAGAAATAGGGTCTCATGGCCTCCAGCACCTTGGGGTGCACCGGCGTGGTAGCGGCATGGTCTAGATATATGATTTCACCCATAAATCCCTCATGTCCATTATTATAAATATCTCTACTGGTTAGCTAGTTTATAAAGTGCAACACCCAGATTACCCCGAAGCAATGTTGCAGTCCTGGTTTTAATTTTCTCTGCCCCGCATTAGGCCTTGATGCCTTCATAGGGACAGAAGAGGAGTCAAGGCCCTAGCTCTGTCGACTTCTCAAGAACTTCACCAAATTATCGCGTCGTACCACCCCCAGCACCCTTCCCTCCGCCACCACGGGCACCTCATCCATGCCTCTCTCGTCCATTTGCTCTATGACCTGAAAGGCATTCTCCGTGGGCTCCACCCTGTATACTTCCGGAATTGGAATCATGGCCATCTCCACTGTGGTCATATCCCATCGAGAGCTTGGCACCTTTTTTAGCAGACTAAAGGTTATTAAACCCTTTAAAATGCCATCTCCCATAACCAAGGCGCTGCGGTGGCTTTTGGAAAGGAGCTTATCCTCCACAATTTGCCTTAAGGAGAGGGTCTTGGAAACCGCACTGTACTCCGAGCTCATCAAAGCGGCAGCGTTATATCGTCGCAACATATTCCTCTGCTTCAGCTCCCGATAGCTTGCCACAGCCAAGGTGTCCAAGAAGAGGCCGATGAAAATGAACCATATGCCGTTATAGATGTTGCCGCTAAAGGCCAGCCAAACACCTCCAGCGATGAGCAAATACGCAAAGGCCCTTCCTACAAAGGCCGCTATTTTTGTGGCCTTGTAAAAGTTCCCGGTGATGCCCCACACAATGGCTCTAAACACCCTTCCGCCGTCCAAGGGAAAGCCGGGCATCAGATTGAAGATAGCCAGAGCAACATTAATGACGGCCAGCCATCCCGCCGAGGCTCTCAGTTCCTCACTTAAGGACCCGCCAAAAACCCAAAGCAGAGTGAACAACCCCCCTAAAATCAGACTGCTAAGGGGGCCCACCACCGCTATCAAAGCCTCACCACGAGCACTCCGGGCCTCCCGGCCTATTTGAGCCACGCCACCGAAGATGAAAAGGGTGATCCCTCTCACCGGTATGCCACTGCGGATGGCTACGACAGCGTGGCTTAGCTCATGAATGAGTACCGATAGGAAGAACAGCAGGCTGGTTAGAAGGGCTGTCACCCAGTACTGGACGGGAGACCAAAGGGGATAGGAGTGGGGGAACTGCCTCAAAGCGAGAGAAGTAGCCACCAGAATGAAGATAATAAACCAGCTAATGTGTATCCCTATGGGTATTCCGAAGACCTTCCCTATACGAATCGATGCTCCCGTTGTCACCCTCCATCGCTATTGATTAAAGTCTAATCCCCGTTCAATCAGGGTACAAATTCATTATAGCATAAGCTAGTGGTCTTGCCCCATAAATCTCCCTACATATGGACAGGCCACCTGGTAGGCCAAGGCAATACGGCAATCCTCTGTTTAGAAGGAATCTATGATATAATTTGCAACGCTCTATGGCGGGTGTCTTTTTCCTCTCAAACTACACTTCTTTAAGGATAGCGGAGACACACATGAAGGCCGAGATAGTATCCATAGGCACCGAGATCCTCTTGGGGCAGATAACCGATACCAACGCCGCCCATTTAGCCAGTCAGCTGCCACCTCTGGGCATAGACCTGTACTGGATATCCCAGGTGGGAGACAATCTTTCCAGAATTGTGGATGTGCTGAGTCGTGGATGGGCTCGCTCCGACCTCATCCTCACTACGGGAGGGTTGGGGCCCACTCAGGACGATGTGACTCGAGAGGCCATAGCCCAGCTCCTGGGGGAGGAGGTGAGGGTAGATGCCACCCTGGAACGGGACTTACGCGAGCAGTTTCGACGCTGGGGCTACCGCATGCCAGAGGCTAACATAAAGCAGGCCTGGCTCATTCCTTCGTCCCAGCCCATACCCAACCCCAGGGGAACGGCTCCGGGATGGTGGGTGGAGCGGGATGGCCGAACACTGGTGGCCATGCCCGGCCCACCTGGCGAGATGACTCGCATGTGGCAGAAGGAGGTCACGCCTCGCCTGAAGGAGAGGGTCCAGGGAGTGATTATACTATCCAAGACCCTGAAGACCCTTGGCATAGGGGAGGGTTCGGTGGACGAGATGCTAGGCCCCTTGCTTCCCTCTAAGAACCCCACCGTAGCCGTTTATGCCAAGCCCGACGGCATTCATATACGCATCACCTCGAAAACCCCCACCGAGGAGGAGGGCCGAAGGCTGC
>JAZGDP010000051.1:0-4046 GCA_036477885.1 Dehalococcoidia bacterium | reverse complement strand
AAATAAGTCTCAGCCTTTTATGGTCAGCGCCATGGGGTGGGAGGGTGGGATGAATACCTTAATGGGGTCAGCTTAGAGAGCAAAACGCCTTTTTAAGATGAGTCCTGTGGTGTTCGCCGCCAAGGCTATCCTCAAGGTAAGTATAGTACGAGGACTCGACTAGAGTGCCAAGCGGAGGGGGTTTTGCAGCAGGGCCTTGACCTCGCCGAGGAACTGAGCTGCCTGGGCGCCGTCGGTAACCCGGTGGTCCACCGAAAGGGTTAGCTGCATCACCTGGGCGATGGCGATATCATCCCCCTCGACTATGGGCTGGGTTCGCACCGCCCCCACCGCCAGGGTAGCGGTCTGGCCGGGGTTTATGATGGCGATGAAATTGTCTACATCGAACATTCCCAGGTTGGTGATGCTGAAGGTTGCGGCAGTGTACTCCTCCGGCTTCAGCACTCCCTCCTTGGCCCGGTTGATGAGATTTCGACTAGCAACGCCTATCTCCTTCAGAGTCTTGCTGGCACAATCGAGGATCGCCGGGGCAATTAGGCCCTCCTTCATGGCGATGGCGATGCCGATGTTTATGGCCTCGTTGTACTTTACTGCCCCATCAGCGTACACGGCATTTATCTCGGGGAACTGGGGAAGGGCCAGGGCCGAGGCCTTGACTATCATGTCGTTGACGGTGATATGACTCTCCTCCTCCCACAGCTCGTTTAGCTGCGCTCGCAAATGCATCGCCTCAGTCATGTCCACCGAGGTGGTGACGTAGAAGTGGGGTATCTCCTGTTTACCTTGGGTCATGCGCCGGGCAACGGTCTGGCGCATACGGCTAAGCTGGCGCACCTCTCCAGGCATAGCCGGCGCCGTCTTCTTTTCGGGAGTGGGTGCCGCCTTTTCCTTCGCTTCGTAGGCTAAGACATCATCTTTGGTGATACGCCCCCCGGGACCGGTGCCCTTTATCCGACGCAGGTCCATACCCTTCTCCTCGGCCATGCGCCGCGCCACCGGAGATGCCACCATCCTCTCCTCCGCCACCCTTGCAGCAGTCTCCGCGCCCCGCTCTACGACTTCCTTTGGCGGTTCAGCCGTGGGAGGTTTGACAGCGACGGTAATCTCGGGGATCTCTTCATCGGGCTCGGCTATAAAGCCTATAACCTGACCAACGGGCACCGTTGTCCCCTCGCTTACCACTATCTTACGCAATACCCCCGATGCGAAGGCCTCAACCTCCACCGTGGCCTTGTCCGTTTCCACCTCCACCACCGGCTCACCCCTTGCCACCTGCTCCCCCTCTTTTTTCACCCATCGGGCCACGGTCCCTTCCTTCATATCGAAGCCCATCTGGGGCATAATCACTTCGGTTATCAGTTTTGCTCCTCCTATAGTTACAGATGAGAAACGCCAGCTATTATAGGATGTTTTTCACCGCCGCAATGATATCCCTTTCACTGGGCATCACCGCCAGCTCCAGGGGCCGAGAATAGGGCATAGGAACGTCGGCCCCGGCAACTCGCTGCACAGGAGCATCGAGGTAGTCAAAGGCCTTCTCCTGTATAAGGCTTACTATCTCGGCTCCGAATCCACCCGTCTTCCAGCCCTCCTCCACCATCACCGCCCTGCTGGTCTTCTCGACGGAGCGAAGGATAGTATCTGTATCCAGGGGACGCAAGCTACGGAGGTCCACCACCTCCGCCTCCACACCCTCCTGGGCCAGGGTATCCGCCGCCTTCAGGGACAAGATCAACATGCGAGAGTAGGATATGATGGTTACGTCCTTCCCCTCTCGCTTAACAGCGGCCGAACCGAAAGGCACGACATAATGCTCCTCGGGGACCTCTCCTTTGCTCCCGTATAACAGTGAGTTCTCCACATAAATGGTGGGGCTCTCCTCTTGCATGGCGGTGCGAAAGAGCCCCAAGGCGTCGTAGGGAGTAGCGGGGGCCACCACCTTGAGGCCGGGCACATGGGCAAACCAGCCCTCCAGGCTCTGAGAATGAGAGGCCGCCAGCTGGCTGCCGCCGCCGCTGACCGTCCGGATGACGAGGGGAACCCGGACCTGGCCTCCAGACATATAGAACAGCTTGGCTGCGTTGTTCACTATCTGGTCCATAGCCAAAAGGCTGAAGTTAATGGTCATAATCTCCACCACGGGCCTCACCCCACCCATGGCAGCCCCGATGCCCGCCCCCACTATCACCGACTCCGCGATGGGGGTGTCCTTAATCCGCTTCTCCCCAAACTCCTTCAAAAAACCTCTGGTCACTGCATAAGCACCGCCATAAGCCCCTATATCCTCTCCCATTAGAAAGACCCGGTCGTCCTGTCGCAGGGCTTCCTGTAGAGCCTGGCTTATGGCCTTCCTGTAAGTTAATACGGACATCTTAGATACCTAGTTAAACGTACACGTCTTCATAGACGCTCTCTAAGGACGGGAAGGGGCTTTTCTCGGCGAACTCCACCGCTTCCTCCACCTCCCTATCCACCTCCTTCTGCAAGAGGGCCATCTCCTCTTCGCTCACCACCGCCTCGGCCAGCAGCCTTTTCTTGAACAACGGGATGGGGTCTCTTTTCTTCCACTTCTCCTCCTCTTGCTTGTTGCGGTATTCCAGGGGGTCGGCCATGGAATGGCCACGAAAGCGATATGTCATCACCTCCACAAAGGAGGGGCCACCGCCGTTTCTGGCCCGTTCTACCCATTTCATCACCTCATCCCGCACCACCAGCACATCCATGCCATCGATTTTCTGGCAGCAGGGCATATCGTAGCGCTCCGCCAGCTTGGAGATATCGGAGCCGGAGAACGTCTTATCCACATGGGTGCCCATGCCGTAGCCGTTGTTTTCGCACAGGAATACGATGGGGAGCTTCCACAGGGCGGCGAGGTTAAGGGATTCGTGAAACTCTCCCTGGTTTACCGCCCCATCTCCGAAGAAACACATGGTCACCCGGCCCTCTTCCTTAAACTGGCTGGCTAGGGCCAGCCCCACCCCTACAGGCATCATTCCCCCTACGATGGCGTAGCCCCCCATGAACCCTTTTGAGGCGTCGAAGAGATGCATCGAGCCTCCCTTCCCCTTGCTGGTACCAGTGGCCTTCCCAAAGAGCTCGGCCATTATTCTCTTGGCCTCAATGCCCCGGACCAGGGCATGGCCATGTTCCCTATAGTGGGTTACGATGTAATCCTCTGGCTTTAAACAGGATATGGCCCCTACAGCCACCGCCTCCTCGCCTATATAAAGGTGCAAAAACCCACCTATCTTGCCCCTCATGTACATCTCGGCCGCCTTCTCCTCAAAGCGACGAATGAGGAGCATCTGACGCAAAAAATTTATGAGCTCTTCTTTCGACAGGTCTAATTTTTCCGCAAGTTTCATTAGATATCTTTCTCTCCTAAAAGGATTGGGGCCGATTTTACATATGGATAGCCTCGTTATCTACGTCCAGGGCCGCTTCCTTGAGTACCTCGGAAAGGGTGGGATGGGCGTGAACCGTATTGCCAATCTCCAAGGGAGTAGCTTCCAGGGTCTTAGCCAAGGAAAGCTCAGCTAGCATCTCAGTAACTTCGTGGCCGATGAGATGGGCCCCTACAATATCGCCGTACTGGGCATCGGCCACAATCTTGACCATGCCCTCGGGCTCGCCAATTCCCAGGGCCTTCCCATTGGCCCGAAAGGGAAAACGTCCCACCTTAATCTGATGGCCTTGGGCCACCGCTTGGGCCTCGGTCAATCCCAAGCTGGCCACCTGGGGCTGACAATAGGTAGCCCGGGGCATATTCTCATAGTTGAGGGCCACCGTGTCTCGGCCCGCTATTGCTTCTGCCACTATGTGTCCCTGGGCCGAGGCCACGTGAGCCAACAAGGTCTTTCCAGTAACATCGCCGATGGCGTAGATGCCCGACACGTTAGTAGTCATGTGATCGTCTATTTTAATGAAACCCTTCTCCACCTCCACCCCCAGCTCCTCCAGCCCCATCCCATCCACGTTGCCTTGCATACCCACGGCTACCAGCACATAATTATACTCCCCTTGCTTCTGGTCGCTCGATGAAGAGA
>JAZGDP010000050.1:0-8786 GCA_036477885.1 Dehalococcoidia bacterium | reverse complement strand
TATCGGCGTACTGGTGGCTGCAGCAGCCGGCTGGCTCTTGTACCGGGGCCTTTATATAGGCTTGAACAGGCCGGCGGGTGTAGGGTTATTGGTAGCCTTAGGTGCAATAGGAGGGGTGGCCTTAGGTGCATACTGCGGATTCCTGGTGGCCAAGACAGACGGGACAATCCTATACCTGAGTTGGGCTGTAGGTGCGTTGCTGGCAGGGGCTACAGGCCTAGCCCTTTATAGGGGCATTTACATCTATATGCGCCGGCGGGCGAAATCCCCCTTGGTAATGCTGGTGGGTTCCCTGGGCATACTGCTGGCGGCATCGGCCTTCGTCTCCATAATCTTCACCCCCAGCGGCCGCCCCCTTGCCCCGCCCTTCGGCACCGATTCTTGGAACATTGGAGGGGCCTTCATTAAGCAGTTCCAGGTCTTCTTCATCGGGATGGCCTTTGTCCTCTTCCTAGGGCTGCTTTTCCTGTTAAAGAGGACTAACTTCGGCAAGGCGGTGCGGGCCATCAGCGACGATGAAGAGGTGGCCAAGATAGTTGGCATAAACACCACTGTGATCATTGCCGTGATCTTCTTCATAGGGGCCGCCGTCGCCGCGCTGGGAGGAATCTTCTTCGGAGAGGATATAGGCGTTAGGCCACAAATGGGGCTCGCATTACTATTGAAGGGGTGGGTAGCGTCGGTGGTTGGGGGCATCGGCAACGTTTACGGGGCCCTGTTAGGAGGGTTCGTGTTGGGGCTGGTGGAGAACTTCGGTATCATGGATAACGGCATCTGGAACCTGGGAGCGGAGTGGAAGGACGTTATCGCCTTTGTATTGCTTATCCTATTCCTAGCTTTCTGGCCCAAAGGACTCTTACCAAGGAAATAGAGCAGCGATGAAAAACTTTAGCGCTAATAACGCCTTCTGGAGATCCCTGAGCGATCCCAGGGTCTTGAGCGTATACTTCCGCAGCAATCTAGAGCTATGGATAAACCTGGTGGTGATTGGCAGCGCCTTAGGCTTCATGGCGTGGAAAGGGGTGGGGTTTGCCATCGTCCTGGGGACTGTCTTCGGCATCTGGGCCATATTAGCGATAAGCCTGAACCTGATTATTGGGTACACCGGCCTCCTGTCGATAGCCCACGTGGCCTTTTTTGGCATAGGGGCTTACACCGTGGCCGTTTTAACCACCACCGCCGTCAGGGAGCAGGTAGCCAATCCTATTCCTACCTTTGGTTGGCCCTTTTTCGCCGCAGTACCCATAGGCATGATTCTGGCCGGGGTGGTGGCCCTATTCGTGGGAGGCGTACTAAGCCGCTTTCGAGATGACCTCTTCGTTCTCGTCTCCTTCGGGCTGGCCATCATCGCCCACAGGGTTTTTCTGAATTGGGACTCCGTTACTAGAGGCCCCTGGGGCATCCACGACATCAAGAAACCGGCCATAGGCGGATTTGTCTTCGACGAGCAGTGGGCCTTCCTCCTTTTAACGCTAGCGTTTGTGGGATTGGTGTTGCTAGTCTCCTGGTTCATAGTTAGTTCCTCCTTCGGACGAGTTCTAATGGCCATTCGGGAGGATGAACAAGCCATCCAGGTCTTTGGATACAAGGCCGGCTTCTTCAAGCTAGCCATCTGGGTCATATCGGCGATGATGGCAGGGTTAGCTGGTGCTCTGTTCGCTGGCTGGACTACCTTTGTTGGCGACAGGGAGTTTGTACTGCTGCAATCTATTCTCATGGTGTCTGTTGTAATCCTGGGGGGATTGGCCACCCTATGGGGCTCCCTATTAGGGGCGATGGTCTTTACCTTATTGAAAGAAGGGGTGCGTTTCATGCCCTTCGTGCCGCCAGCGTTCGAGGGTCAAACACAACAGGTCATCCTGGGTATTATGTTGGTCCTGCTAATGCTGTTTAGACCCCAAGGTCTGGTAGGGAAATACAAGCTATGAAGACCGCAGAGAACAAGAGTGATGGATTCTACATTGTCGAGACCAAGGAGTTGTCTAAACATTTCGGCGCTGTCAAGGCAGTGGATCGTTTGACTATGTCCCTACCCAAAGAGGGCATGACCAGTATAGTGGGCCCCAATGGGTCAGGAAAGTCGACCCTGATAAACCTCTTGAGTGGGACCCTTCCCTTCGATGAGGGAATAGTGATCATCGATGGGGCAAGTTGCAGGTTCATTAAGCCTTATGAGAGCCCCACCCACGGCCTCACCCGGACCTTTCAGGAGATACGGCTGTTCGACCAGATGACGGTGTGGGACAACATCTTGGTTATCCTAACCAGCAGGGGGGTCTTCTCCTCCCTGGTAGAAAGACCCAATGTCAAATATAAGGATAAGGCCAGAGAGATCATCGATGCCGTTGGTCTCTGGGAAAAGCGCAAGGCCTTGGCCATGAACCTTTCCTACGGCCAGCGAAAACTGCTGGAGGTGGGCCGAGCACTGGCTATGGATGTGAAGATCTTCCTGTTCGATGAGCCCTTCGCCGGACTTTTCCCTAAGATGCTGGAGAAGGTCAAGACCCTTCTAAAAGAGCTGAAGCGCCGAGGGTGTACCGTTGTCTTTGTCTCCCATAACATGGATATAATCCGTGAGCTCTCCGACCACATCTTTGTGCTAGACAATGGGGCTCTGCTGGCAGAGGGAGAGGTGGATGAGGTATTAAACAGGCCCGAGGTCATAGAGGCGTATCTGGGTACATAGCGATTCTCCAACAGAAGGGGATGGAAAAAGGCGTTCTGAATGGATAAAGGTATGGCTGCCCAAAAGCAAAAAGGGATGCTCTCAAGGCTCAAAGAGATAGTTGTTCATCGCGATAGCAAGGACAAGGAGGCAACCCTAGCACAGACGGAAGAGATTTCATCTCCCAAAGGCCAAAGGATGCTCCTTGAGCTGGAGGGGATTTCGGTGCATTATGGCGTCGTTGTGGCGTTGGACAATGTTTCTCTGTGCTTAGATGATGGTGAGATAGTTGCCGTCATGGGCCCCAATGGGGCGGGTAAGTCAACGGTGCTAAGGGCCATCATGGGCTTGGCGCCGGTGTTATCCGGCACCGTCTACTGGCAACAAAAGCCGTTGAAGGCAGCAACCCATGCGATGGTACATTTGGGTATCTCTTTTGTGCCTCAAGGCAGGCGGGTCTTCACCCACCTAACCATCGAGGAAAACCTGGAGATGGGTTGCCTCTATTTGAAGGACGATGCGGAGAAGAAACGCCGTGTGGACGCAGTGATGGAGCTCTTCCCCATCCTTCATGAGAAACGTAGACACCTGGCCAGCCAGATGTCAGGGGGTCAACAGCAGATGCTGGCGGTGGGAAGAGGTCTCATGGCCAACCCAGAAGTGTTGCTGCTGGATGAGCCGACCTTGGGGCTGGCTCCCATAGTTGTCAAAGAGATGTTTGAAAAGATTGTGGAGATTAATCAAAAGCTGGGGACTTCCATCTTCGTGGTTGAGCACAACATTAAAAGCACCCTAAATATAGTCAGCCGTGCCTATGTTCTGGACAAGGGCAAGCTAGTGCACGATGGGACGCCTAAATCGGTGCGAGATAGCGATATATTAACTAAGGTGTTTTTGGGCAAGGCCTAATCTAACTAATCCTTGGCTCTCCCTTTGCCGAAGTCCTCCAGGTCCAGGTTATCAATGAAGTCCCGAAAGGCAGACATCCTCTTCAGCTCCTCTTCATCCACCGTCTTACCCTTCCCTTCCTGATCTAAAGGCAGAGGTTTTCCGGTTTCCTTATCCAGTAACACCCCCGCCTTCTCCAGCACCGAATCCTCGGCAAATATGGGGACGCTAGATCTCACAGCCAGGGCTATGGCATCACTAGGGCGGGAATCTATCGTCAGACTTTTCCCCAGGCGCACCTGAATTGGGTGGCGCGCAGGCACAGAGAGCAGACGACTTACTATCGTCTCCAAATTCTCTAGCGTGTATGCCACCTCCGCTCCACTCTCTTCTGGGGTGCCGACACTAGTTATCACCAAGGGAAGGCTCATACGTATAGCTACCTCACGGGCCTCTTCCACTGAAGATACTATGGTGTCCTCCGATATCGGCTTACTTATATCTGAAAGCCCGTCGCTCAACGTCAAAACAATTTTTGCGTAGAAGGTATCGTTCGAAAGGTCACACACTATGATGGAGCTCACCGCAGCCCCTAAACTGGAGATGATGGAAGAGAGCAGGTCATGGGTCAGAGGGCGGGGCACAGAGACATCTTGAAGCTTAACTGCTATGGCATCTGCTTCGGCCGGACCTATCCAGATGGGCAGGTAACGTTCGGCAACCTTCTCCTTAAGAATTACCACTCGTTGGTAATTCATCAAGCTTACCCGTATGCTATCTATCGTCATCTCTATCATAGCATCACCCCTCCTTGTCTCTAATGCCCATATATTTTACTCTACCCTTCTAAGGAGTGTCAACTAAGTAGTTTCGTTTTTTATACAATAGTTGAGGCCTTGGAACCACTCCCTTTCTTAAGGGAGGTCTCCTTATTCATGTCTCCCTGTTATCTTACCCTGTTTCCTCCCCTCGGGAAGCGAAGGCTTTAACCCTTCGCTCAAATATGGGGCGAGTCAGCAACACTCGCCGACCGCAGGTGGTGCACCTTATCCTTATATCCGCTCCCACCCTCACTACCTCCCACTCATAGCTTCCACAGGGATGGGGCTTCCTTAAACGAACCACATCCCCTAACCGTATCTCCATCACCATGGCCTATCGACGCTCCGATGATTTACACCAAGCTCCTTAAGCATCCCAATGCCCAGGGGCTTCTTCACTACTCGGGGGAACTTCCCGCTCCCCTGCGATATTGATTTATGAGGTCCCTTAACTTTATAGCCTCCCTCCGGGCGGCGCTAGCGAAATCTTTACCTTTTGAGGCATAGAGAATTTGCCTGGATACAGCGATAATAGCTCCCTCCCCTCGTCGGTCCAGGCCGAAGCGCACCGCCGAGGCCAGATCGCCACCCTGGGCCCCCACCCCGGGTATGAGAAGGGGCATATCCGGGCACAGCTGGCGTATGTCCTTGATCTCCAGAGGGTAGGTGGCCCCCACCACCAGTCCGGCGTTGCCCTTAACATTCCGCTCCTTCACCTCAAGGGCCACCCACTGGTAAAGAGGCTTCGGGGCTCCTCTTTTCTTGTCAGCATCTTTAATCAAACTAGCGCTCTGGAAATCGGCAGAACCAGGGTTGGAGGTGCGACAGAGGACGAAAACTCCTTTATCCCCTCGCTCCAGAAAAGGCTCCAGGGCATCCAGCCCTAAATAAGGATTCACCGTTACCGCATCGAAGCCCCAAACATCGAAAAGGGCCCTGGCATAGGCCTGGGCGGTGTTGCCTATATCTCCTCTTTTGGCGTCCCCAATGACCGGTATCTCTTTAGGTATGTACTCTATAGTTTGGGCTAACGCTCTCATGCCATCTATGCCCATGGCTTCATAAAAGGCTAGATTGGGTTTATAGGCGCACACCAGATCCGCGGTGGCATCAACTATAGCTCGGTTAAAACTGAATATATCCACCTTGGGCATGAGGGCAGGGTCAGGGTCCAACCCTATGCACAACAGGCTGTCCTTAGCCCTAGAGGCCGCTGATAATTTCTCCAGAAAGGACAATTAGCACCTCGCTCACCGCTATTATACAATGAACCAACTCGGAGAGATGAAAGGCTTATAATTAAAAGGTATCTGAAGATGTTCTAGGGAAGAACATTGATAATACCCGTCGAGTTAGTGAAGGCAGAGTTTATAAAAAGGCTAAACCGATTTGCTGCATTAGTGCTGCTGGATGGCAAAGAGGAGCTGATACACGTGGCCAATTCGGGGCGGTTGAGAGAGCTCTTTCTACCTGGTCGCAGCGTTTTACTGTATCCCAGACACGGTGTCCATCGGAAGACTTCCTACGATCTGGCGATGGTTAACCTCGATGGCCTTCTGGTATCCGCCGATGCCCGACTGCCTAACGTCCTGGTTTACGAAGCGCTGCTATCCTCCTCCCTTCCCCAGTTTATAGACTATTCCACTGTGGATAGGGAGGCAACCTTCGGAGAGAGCAGGCTGGACTTGGCTCTACAAAACGAGGGTCAGCGATGTCTAATAGAGGTGAAATCCATAACCCTGGTGGTGGAGGGAAGGGGCCTCTTCCCAGATGCCCCCACCATCAGGGGACGGAAGCATCTACGTAGCCTCATCCTTGCCAGGGAGAAGGGCTATAAGGCCGCCGTCATCTTCGTTATCCAGCGAGAGGACGCTTATTCCTTTTCCCCCCACGATGAGGCGGACCCTGACTTCGGCGCAACCCTGAGAGAGTCGGCTGAGCGAGGGGTGGAGGTCTATGCCTATAGATGCAAGGTCAGCCCCCACGAGATTGTGCTAGCCGATGAGGTGCCTGTCCTATTATGAGGTTCTCCAGTACCTCCACGACGAAACAGAACCGCTCCCAGACGGAGATGGAGGGGAGACTTCTGGAGATTTTTCGCCGGCTCTTTAAAGCCTTCGGCCCTCAGAGATGGTGGCCGGGAGATGACCCCTTTGAAATCATCCTGGGAGCTATTTTAACCCAGTCGGCCAATTGGGGGAATGTGGAGAAGGCCCTGGGCAACTTGAAAGAGGTCGGAGCGCTGAATCCTCCCACTTTGCGTAATATGCCCTTAGAGGAGCTGGCCCGACTAATCTATTCTTCCGGTTACTATAACGCCAAGGCAGCCAAGATAAAGGCTTTTGTGAATCGACTGGGAGAGGCCTACGGAGACGACCTGGAACGCCTATTCGCCCTGGAACCCCAGCAACTGCGGCAGGAGCTCCTTTCCATCTACGGTATCGGGGAGGAGACGGCCGATGCCATAATCCTATACGTCGCTTTAAAGCCGATGTTCGTCGTCGATAACTATACCCGCCGCACCTTTAACCGCTTGGGCCTGGCACCCTCCAGGGGCGACTATCGCTCTTTCCAAGCCATGTTTCACCACCATCTGCCCCAAGATACCGAGCTCTTTAACGAATATCACGCCCTCATAGTGCGTCATGGCAAGGAGGTTTGCCGCAAAGAGCCCCTGTGTCATGTGTGCTGCCTGAACTCCCTTTGTCCCACCTTTGCTAAAAAGGGGAGATAGATAATCCAACAGCCCGTTTTCATGTAACACAACCCCTCTGTTTGCTTATCTGAGGAAGGCAAAGCTATAATAAGGGAACAGATGGCTATTCATATGGCCTGGCTTGCTCGCTTAGGGAGGAGCGAAAAGGGCGCCAAGTTCCAATGGGCGTTACCCTGCATTTTGCTGTTAGCCATACTATTGAGCGCCTGTTTGAATCAGCAACGCTCCTTGGTGTTGGCCACCACTACCAGCACTTACGATTCTGGCCTGTTGGATTTCATCATCCCACCCTTCGAGCAGGCCTATAATGTCAAAGTTAGGGTTATAGCTGCGGGGACAGGGCAAGCCCTAGCGCTGGGCCGTTCGGGGGATGTAGATGCTCTCCTAGTTCACGCCCCCGAAAAGGAGAAAACCTTTGTGGATGAGGGTTATGGCGTTAATAGGCAATACGTCATGTATAATGATTTCGTCATAATAGGGCCAGAGGAGGACCCGGCGGGAATTAGAGGGTTGAACGGGGCCGCCGATGCCTTCGCTAAAATTGCCGAGACGGGCTACACCTTCATCTCGCGGGGCGATGAGTCGGGAACTCACACCAAGGAAAAAGCCATCTGGCAAGAGGCGGGCTTGACGCCCCCAGAGAGAGAAGGTTGGTATCTATCCATAGGACAAGGCATGGGTGCTACCCTCACCACCGCCAACGAGAAAAGGGCCTACACGCTGAGTGATAGGGGGACATACCTATCTCGCTCCAATATAGACCTGGTCATTCTGATGGAGGGAGATGAGATCCTGTTCAATCCCTACCACGTGATGGGGGTAAGCCCCGAGATGTTCCCCAACGTGCAGGACGAACTAACGAATCTATTCATCCAATATCTTATCTCTCCGGAGACCCAGGAAATGATCGCCGAATTTGGGGTAGAGACCTTTGGACAACCCTTGTTCATTCCCGTTAGGCTAGAGGAGGCATCCACACCCTAATGCTCAATCACAGGATTACCCTTTCATTCCCACCCTGTGGCTGTTTAAGGCGCCTGGCAATGTGGCAAGAGGTTTAGAGGACTAAACTTTAACTAATACGAGTTTAACCTCGAGGAGGCAAGAACAATGGAGATAAGTGCGCGAAACAATCTTAAAGGAAGGATTAAAAGAGTGACTATGGGCATCGTCATGGCAGAGATAACTGTAGATATAGGGGATGGCAAGGAGATTGTGGCATCTATTACTAAAGGCTCGGCTGAGAAACTGGGTTTAAAGGTGGGCGATGAAGTCTCTGCCGTAATCAAATCAACGGACGTGATGATAGCTAAATAGGGGGTGGTAATATGGACGAGATCGGCTCTGGGATTATTCAAGCTATAAGGCTCATCGTGGGGCTGGATTCGGAGGTGGGAAATATAGTCTTCCTCTCCCTCCGGGTCTCGGGGATAGCCCTCGTGCTCAGTGCCTTAGCGGGCATACCCTTCGGCACCTGGCTGGCCTTCGCACGATTTCGCGGCAGAAAAGCGATAATAGCCTTAATCTACACCGGCATGGCCTTGCCCACCGTGGTAGTGGGGCTCATAGTGTTCTTGCTGTTATCTCACAATGGCCCTATAGGCTTCCTCAACTGGCTTTTCACCCCCTACGCCATGGTGGCAGCGCAGTTTGTCATCGCCTTTCCCATCGTTTCCAGCCTCACTATGGCAGCCAT
>JAZGDP010000005.1:0-4029 GCA_036477885.1 Dehalococcoidia bacterium | reverse complement strand
GCCCAGGTGCGGGACATACTTAATACCAGCCGTAAGTACGCCCTGGCCTTGATGGAGCATCTGGACCAGGTTAAGATCACCCGCCGGGTAGGCGACGAGCGGGTGCTGAGGTGATTATGAGGGAATCGAAAAAAGCCTTGGGAGAGATAACCTAATATGTCCCTGGACCTAAATAAGGTAGTCGGCCAGGTGGATGAGCTGGTGGAGCGACTCAGGGAGAAGGGGAAGGACTGGAACGAGCGCTTGGACACCGCTCTGGATACCCTCGACTCCCAGTCCGATAGTTTAGAGCCGCTTAAGGAGAAGATCCAGGTGAGCCGAGGGAAGGTTACATGGCTGGTAGCCGGGATAAGCCAAGCCCTGAACCGAAGCTACCCACCCCCTCCCCCACCACCCCAATTCACCGTCCTGGCCACCGACGGCTCTCACATAGACGTAGACCGCCACGGCCCCGCCAGATGTTATCTCATAAATATAGGCAGTGTTTCTCTCAGCTACGGCCCTGAGGCCGACGCAACCCTATCCAGCCAGCCCAAGCTCTATACCGACGAAGAGGAGCAAACTCTATCCGATCCCAAGAGCAACAACGAGCAGACTATAGAGGGCCCCCTTTTAGGGATAAAACGCTCGGTAGAGGAGATCCAGGCCCTGCTAGCTCTGACTCGAGAAGCACCATCGGATAGACCTATCCTGGCCCTCAGCGACGGCACCTTGATCCTGTGGAGCTTGGGGGGCCAAGCCTATCCCGATTTCGTGAGGGAGGCCTTTCTGGAGAAGGGTTTTCTCGCCGCTTTGGATAGCTTCAAAGAACTGAACCGAGACAAGAAATTGGCCTTGGCCAGCTATATCAGCCATCCCCGCAGCGCCGATGTGGTTAACGCCGTGCGCCTAGGCCTCTGCCCCTACTACCCCGCTGACTGCGATCTGCACTGCTCCGCCAAAAAGCTGTACGAAAGGGAGTGCGACGGGGTGGCGGGAATAAGGGATAGGGACATATATCGGCGTATTCTAGCTCCCGGAGAGCGCTCTCCGGTTTTTGCCAGCCTCTCCTCGGTAGTGGAGAAGCACTACGGCCAGCATAAAATCCATTTCTTTTACCTAAATATAGGAGACGAACTGGGCAGAGTGGAGATACCCCAATGGGTGGCCGAGGATAAGGAGCTTTTAGATTTAACCCACGCCTTGGTGCTGGACCAATGCCGCCGGGGCCTGGGGTACCCCGTGGCCCTCATGGAGGCCCACGAGCAGGCGGTGGTCAGCACCCTCGACCGAGAGCGTTTCTGGAGGATGGTGGAGGAGGGCATGCAGCAATCGGGGATGGCTCCAGTGACCTCTGCCAAGAGCAAAAGCAAGCGAAGTCGGTGGGTATAGAAATGAGGATATTTTGTCGGTTAAGATAGGCGAAATAATAGAGGCCGGCACCGCCGAGTTTCTAGCCCAATGTTACGAGCTGCATCGGCCCCCATCCCTGGGCAGCCTGGTCAAGACCAGGGAGGAGGAGACAGAGATCATCGCCGTGGTTTACCATGCCGCTACCACCAGCATCGAACCAGGGCGTCGCCCGGTGGCCCTAGGCATGGGGGAGATGAGGGAGGAGGACATCTATAATCAGAACCCTCAGCTATCCAAGCTCCTGCGCACCGACTTTAAGGCCCTGGTGGTGGGGCACAAATCCTGCGACGAAATGGAGGGGAGAGAAAACAGGGTGCGCTACTACCTCCCTCCCCGCCCCGCCCGAGTTCACGCCTTTGTCTATCTCTGTGAAGCAGATGAGACGAAAACTTTCAGTCGTTCTCTGGACTTCCTCTCCATACTGGTAAACACCAACGTACAGGTAAAGGACGAGCTTATCGCCGCCTGCCTTCGCCACATAAGCTCGGTGCATGATGAGTCCGATGCCTTTCTTGTTCGAGCGGGCAAGGAGCTGGCGCTGCTTCTGGGGGGAGAGGTTCAAAGGCTTAACACCCTTCTCAGGAGGCTCAGATAATGGTGAACGACTTTCTGGAGGCAAATCTGGAGGGGCGGCTGGGAGTGGTGGTGGGGGGCTCCCTGACCAAAGGAGTGGAGGTCAAGCTGGATGGCGACGCTTCGGTGGAGGATGTGGCAGTGGGACGGTACGTTACCATCCAGGGAGAGAGAAGGCGTTTCTTCGGTATGATCACCGATGTCACCCTGGGAGCCATAGACCCTCGCATCACTCTAAACCCCCCTGACATCTCCGACCCCCTCATCGCCCAGGTGCTTTCGGGCACCAGCATCTACGGCACCCTCCACATCCTCCCCACCCTTACTATAGGGCTAGAGGGCCTCCAACCCGTCAAGACGGTGCCCACCCACTTCTCCGTCGTAACCGAGGCCTCCAATAGGGATATGGAGATCGTCTTCGGGAAGGAGGACGAAAGGCATTTCTACGTCGGAAACCCCCTGGACATGGAGGCCAAGGTCTGCCTTAATCTGGAGGAGTTCGTCAAGCGCAGCAATGGAGTCTTCGGCAAGAGCGGCACGGGCAAGACTTTCCTCACCCGCCTGCTGCTCATAGGCATGGTGCAGAAAAGGTCGGCGGTGAGCCTCATCTTCGACATGCACAGCGAATATGGCTGGGAGGGGGGAAGCGAGGGAGGATACAAGGTCAAGGGGCTGAAGCAGCTGTTCCCCTCCAAGGTGGCCGTCTTCGCCCTGGACGAGGAGAGCGCAAAGCGCCGTCAGGTCAGCACCGATTTCGTCGTCCAGATAGGCTACGATGACATAGAGCCCGCGGATGTGGAGATGCTGGCCCAGACCCTAAATCTAACGGAGGCGGCGACCCAGGCCCCCTACAAGCTGGCCCGTCACTTCGGCCCGAAGAAATGGCTGGAGGCCTTCCTATCCATGGAGTCCCGGGAGGGGATCGGTGAGCTGGCCGACAATCTGGGGGAGCACGAGGCCACCCTCGGCGCCCTGCAACGGCGACTGGAGAGATTGAAGAGGCTGCGCTTCCTGGTGCCCCACGCCCCCACCGACCCCGTGGGCCGATTGCTGGAATACCTGGATCGGGGCGTCAACGTGGTGCTGGAGTTCGGGCGCTACGGCGACGATATAACAGCCTACGTGCTGGTGGCCAACCTCCTCAGTCGCCGTCTCCACCGCAAATATGTAGAGCGCACCGAGCAGGCACTGGGAGAGGGCAAGCCACAGCCCCACCCTCTAGTCATCGTCATCGAGGAGGCACACAAGTTCCTCAACCCCGCCGTGGCCAACCAGACCATCTTCGGGGCCATCGCCCGGGAGATGCGGAAATACAACGTCACCCTTCTGGTCATCGACCAGCGTCCCAGTGGCATCGACGAGGAGGTGATGTCTCAGATAGGGACCAAGATCACCTGTCTACTGGAAAACGAGAAGGATATCGGCGCCGTACTGGCCGGGGTATCGGGAAGCAGCGAGCTGAGGTCAGTGTTGGCCAAGCTGGAGAGCAAGCAGCAGGCCCTCATATTCGGCCACGCCGTGCCCATGCCCGTAGTGGTGAGGACCCGAGAATACGGCTCGGCGGAGTCTTACAAAGAGCTCACCTCCCGAGAAGCCGTAGAACCTTCGTCCCGAGCTCAGGTCGAGGGGCTCAAAAAGGGCGCCGACCCAGACTCCGATGACCTCTGGGGGGAGTGAAGCATATGGATAAACTAATCGTTGTTCGTTTTGGGCTAATGTCTGTTCACTGCATACGCTAGGCAACATTTCCCACCCACCCACCCATGGATACCTAAAATGAGGATTGGGGATGTCAGGGCAAGTTTATCCCAAGTTAGCAGCGTAGCGGGACGGGCTGGGAGGGAAGAACCACCTTGGGAGGTGGGGGGCACAGGCCCCAGCGAGGGAGGTCATGAAAATCCTGAAGTACATGGAGAAGTACGGCTACGAGCAGCTAGTCCTCTGCACCGATAAGGACGCCGGACTGAAAGCCATCATCTCCATCCATGATACCACCCTGGGCCCTGCCTGCGGAGGGGCCCGCATGTGGCCCTTCGCCTCTGAAGAGGAGGCCATCTTGGACGC
>JAZGDP010000049.1:0-2794 GCA_036477885.1 Dehalococcoidia bacterium | reverse complement strand
GTGAAAGCACAAAAAGTGGCCTGTAACGTATTATCAATCCATTGCTATATTTGGAGTTATCTTATCGCATTGGCTCACGCAATATAAGATGGCACCGGATTTTCCCTCAAGAGGAGATGAGCTTAAGGACGTCTTCCTTTAAGGCGATTCATAGATAGGATAGTAATCAGGCAGACGCAACCGTCGCTGGAGAGGGCGCTGAGGCACAAGGAGATTTTGGGGGCGTAGGTCCTCGACAACGGCTTTCATCTGAGCGATCATTGTTCTTTCCAGCCACGTCAATCCCTTTCTCACCCAGCACCTCTGGTTCGAGTCCCCCGCTGTCAAGTGAAGCGCCCTGAATAGACTTACAGGGTAGCCCCAGACACCTGCAGCCACCCTCTCTATAGATCGGCCGTATTCCGCAGGGCCAGGTGTCAAAACACCCTTAACAGTTCACCTGGGCGCTACCCGAGCAGACCTATTCCATTAGACCAAGCTGGCTGAGGATCTCGACCTGGTCGAAGTACTCATTAAGCTCTGTGATTTCTCCGTTCTCGAATTTCACGACGATACAGTATGGGAATCGGACCGGTTTGTTCGTCGCCGGGATAGTTTTGCCGCCAGGTCCCAGAAGTGGCCCCCCGTGAGTCCCAGTGAACATCAGTTCCATGCAGCCCCAATCCCCTTGCCCGAAGCTCCGTTTCGCCTCCACGCGGCCGTCTGGAAAGGCTTCGATAATCCCTTGAACCATTTTCACGCGAGAATCACGCCCTCTCCTCGGTCCTGGGAAGGGAGTCTGCATGACGACAGATTCTGCAAACAGCCGTCCGTACGCTTCCCAATCTCTGCCATTGATTGACCGTTCTGCCTCGGCTCCCAGGTGTTTAAGCAGCTCCTCAATCATTTCGCTTTCCTCCTTAGTAATCATAAGAAACTGTGCGGCTAGCTCAAAATCCCTGTCCCTCACTGCCTGCCGCAAGGCTGAAGGACGCCAGCATTATCGATAGGCATCACCTCCTGTGCAAGAGGAAAGGCAATTGATTCCGCTTGCCCGAGGTATCGGCGCTCACACCCAAGACCTTGAGCAATGCAGAGCAGCGCATGGCATGGCTTATCTCGTCCCGGACGATGTTGGTCATGGCCCACTTCTCCTCCATGGTGGGGGCTTTTCTATCCAGGGTACGTAGCCCAGACCGCCAAACCACTCGGAATCGAACTGCATTGTGAGGAGGTGGATGAGGTTGGACTTATACTCCTCGGTCATCTCATCGACGCTCGCTATCTTTTCTCCGGCGGCTATTTTCGCAAGCAAACGCTCCCCTTTTTCTCTTTCGTCCATTGCTGTAGTCTACCTCCCCTTAAAGTTGGGGGTTCTCTTCTCCAAGAAGGCCTTTATGCCTTCACAGGCATCCTCGGTCTTCTCCACCGACCCTACAGCCTTGGCTTCGAAATCGAGTATCTCTTCTAATGAAGCGTTGGCCCCAAGTTTAAGGGACTGCTTAATGAACCCGATGGCCTTGGTGGGGGCATCGACAAAGCGTTGAGCCAGCTCATCGGTTGTCGTCTCCAGTTCCTCCATTGGCACCACCCGGTTCACCAAGCCCAGCCTCTCGGCATCGGTGGCTGTGATAGTATCGCCGGTAAAGGCTATCTCCGTAGCTTTGGTCAAGCCGATGAGGCGGGGTAAGAAGTAGCTAGTACCTGAATCCAGGGATAACCCAACTCGAACAAAGGCCTGGATGAAGCAAGCCTTCTCCGAAGCGATTCGCAGGTCGCAGGCCAAAGCCACACCACATCCACCCCCTGCGGCCACGCCATTTACCGATGCGATCACAGGCTTGGGAATACCAACTATCTTGGCAATATTACGATGAAACCCCGCTCTAGCTTTAGGCTCCATATCCAAGGTGCCGGGCAGCGTTCCTTCCGAACCTAATATCTCCTTGAGGTCCGCTCCCGCAGAAAAGGCACGTCCGGCCCCCGTTATAACCACCACCCTCACCTCAGGATCATCCTCAGCGTCGGAGAGGACGGAATGAAACTCTCGATGCATGGTCATGGTAAAGGAGTTCAGCACATCGGGTCTGTTTAGGGTTATCCGGGCTATGCCCTCACCCTTATCGTAGATGATGGTCTGATAATCCATACTAACCCCCTAGAGACCCCTCACACCCTTCCATAATTCAATACTAATTCTTTGCCGTAGCAAAGGTCAAGGCTAGGTATGCTATAAAGGATAACAGTTTAGGCAGAATACCTTGCTTCAAGGCTTTATAATAACCTTCACGGACTCCTCGGTATCAAGTTGGGCCTCGAAGGCGGCGGGTGCTTCCTCCAAGGGAAATCGGTGGGTAATAAGATGCTCGGTCCTGATCTTCCCCGACTCCAGAAGCTCCAGCGCCGTGGTAAAGCTACCACCTAAACAGCCCCTCAGGGTGATGTTTCTGCGAAGCAGTAGATTCATATCCAGCTCCATAGGCTGCTGGAAGACTCCCACCTGCATCACCTTCCCCCCTCCCCGCACCATATCCAGGGCCTGCCGGAACACTGAGGGATTGCCAGTGCATTCGATTACTATGTCCGCCATCTCCCCGGAAGTAATCTCCTCTACAGCAACCGCCGGGTCTGCCGATTTGGGGTCGATGGCAGCCGTGATGCCAACCGCTTGAGCGGCCTGGCGGCGTTTGGTAGATATCTCACTAACGATCACGTTGGACACCTCTCTGGCCTGGAGAGCCTGCACAGCAGAGAGGCCGATCATGCCCATCCCCAGCACTACCACAGTATCTTCGGGCCTGGGGTCCGCCCTTTT
>JAZGDP010000048.1:0-6424 GCA_036477885.1 Dehalococcoidia bacterium | reverse complement strand
GGTTGGCCGCTCCCGGTGCGGAGGCCATAGCCCAGCGCCAAAGGGATGCCCAGTTCCACTCTGTCTTTATAGTGCAAAGAGGTCTCCCTGTTGAAAAACTGGAAGACCTAAGAGGGCTCACCTTCACCTTCGGCAGCGAAAGCTCCACGTCGGGCCATCTGATGCCCCGATATTTCCTCGTTCAGGCAGGGATAGACCCGGAGAAGGACTTCCAGGGTGGCTCCAATTACTCGGGCTCCCATGATACAACCTGGAAGCTGGTGGAAAGTGGCGCCTTTCAAGCGGGTGCCCTCAATGAGGCGGTCTGGGAGAAGGCGATAAGGGAAGATAGAGTGAACCTTTCTAAAGTGCGCCTCTTTTACACGACGGCTCCCTACTATGACTATAGCTGGACCATCAGAGGAGATGTAGACCAGACGTTGGGTGCTGGAGCCAAGGAGGGGATAAAGGAGGCGCTCCTTTCCATGCAGAATGACCCATTAGGGAAAGAGATACTGGAGCTCTATGCGGCGGAACGATTCATTGAGACCGAGAACGAAAACTATAACGCCATAGAGGAAGTGGCGCGTGAGCTGGGGCTGGTAGAGTGATGAAGGACGATAATCACCCTGGACCTGCCTTTGTTCTCGAGGGTGTATCCAAAGTATACCCTCGCACTGTGGCCATCTCCCGGGTTTCGCTGGAGATAGGGCGTGGGGAGAGGGTAGCTGTCGTGGGGCCCAGCGGCAGTGGGAAGACCACCTTTCTGCACCTTCTGGGTGGGATAGTTAAACCCGATGAGGGGAGAGTCTTCATAGATGGAAGGCCCCTATCCGCTCTGAGGAGAAGGAAGGAGCTGGCCAGCATGGTGGGCCTAATCCATCAGCAGTTCGATCTGGTACCTCACCTATCAGTGGTGCACAACGTTTTAGCGGGGCGTCTGGGATACTGGAACCTCCTACGCTCCCTCCTTTCCCTGATTAGCCCCAGGGAGCTCCCTTTAGCCCTAGAGGCGTTACGAAAGGTGGGCTTGCCCGACAAAGTTTATGAGAGGACTTCCAAGCTTTCAGGGGGCGAGCAGCAGCGTGTGGCTATAGCGCGCCTCCTGGTGCAGTCTCCCAGAGCAATTCTGGCCGATGAGCCTGTGGCCTCCCTCGATCCGGCTAGGGCTGAAGACCTGATGCAACTACTGCTGGACATCGTCCAGGAATCGCAGCGGACCTTAGTGGCCAGCCTACATTCCGTTGAGATTACCCGCAGGTACTTCTCCAGGGCCATTGGTCTTCGTAACGGCCAGCTACAATTCGATATACCCGTAGAGGTTCTGACAGGGCAGATGCTGGAGGAGCTTTATGACCTCGGAGACAAGAAGGGCCATTTGGAGACCGAGCTTAGTACAGCGCCTTGAGGCTCGTGGCCTCCTGACCATACTCTTAGTGGGCGCCTTCGCCTGGAGCCTATCCACGGTTAACTGGGGGGGAACATTGGTTCACCCCGGCGGCGGATCCATTTTCCTGAGATTCCTTCAGTCCCTGTTGACTCCTGACCTTTCCTTATCCCTCCTCAAGCTGGCCCTTATCGCCACATGGCAGACCGTAGCCTTTTCAGTAGCTGGAATCACCCTGGCGGTCTTTCTGGGTTTCCCCCTGGGGGTTATTGCATCGGGCGTGTTGACCAGCTCTAGAGGCGGAAGGTGGATGTCCAGGCTGGGTGTAAGGTTCTTCTTAGCCTTCATACGCTCAATCCATGAGCTGGTGTGGGCATGGCTCTTTGTGGCGGCTATTGGCCTTTCCCCTATGGCTGCCATTCTAGCCCTAGCCATACCCTATAGCGGCATTCTGGGACGCATATATGCAGAGCTCCTAAATGATGTTGCCCAGGAGCCCTTACAGGCCTTGAGGGCCTCGGGAGCCTCAGAAGGGAAGGTCTTCCTCTATGGGAGGCTACCAATGGCCCTGCCAGACATGCTCGGCTACACCTTCTACCGCTGGGAGTGTGCCATACGCTCGGCAGCCATCATGAGTTTTATAGGCATACCAGGGCTGGGATTTCAGATACAGGTCTCTTTTCAAGACCTTCTTTTCAACCAGGTGTGGACGTTCCTGTTCTTCATGGTGGCGCTGATAGCCTTGGTGGATCTCTGGAGCAGTAAAGTACGGCAGTCGCTTACGTCATGAGTGTAGATATAAGGTCAGCTACCGACAAGACCTCCCTAAGACCGCGTATTAGGGTGGCGGTCATATCTCTGTATGCATTTCTTATCCTGGCAGCAATCTCCTGGGGTTACATCCTACTCAGAGGTGGTAGTGGATTTGAAGACCTATTCCTGGCTCAGACCTGGAGGGATGGGGCGGATTTTATCGGGAGGTTGGCCGGGAAAGGCAGTAGCCATACTCCCGCCTTTCTCCAGTGGACGGAATGGGCCAACACAGGCAAACTGGCGTACGAGACCCTAGCTATGAGCGTTCTGGCTATAGGCATTGCGGGCCTTGGCGTGCTCGCCACCTTCCTTCCGGCAGCGCGGAATGTAGCCAGGGGGGAACTGGCTCCGTCAAGGGGGATACTTTGGAGGTCCCTCTTCTTCATAGTGAGGGGGCTTTTCATATTCAGTAGAGGCACCCCCGAGCTTGTAATAGCCATGATTATTATCTTCTTCCTTTCTCCGGGCATATTGCCTGGGGCCCTGGCTTTAGGGCTCCACAACTACGGAATCCTGGGCAAACTGATGGCAGAGGTGGTGGAGAACCTGGATCCACGGCCTGCTCGGGCCCTGCGCGCTGCCGGGGCTGGCAGCTTTCAGATGCTCTTCTACGCCATCCTGCCACAGGCGCTGCCTCAGTTCTTGACCTATCTCCTCTATCGTTGGGAGGTGGTCATCCGCACAACCATCATAATAGGCTTTGTAGGCGCCAGCGGCCTGGGAAAGGAGTTTCGACTGAGCATGAGCTTTTTCCAATACACCGATATAGCCCTCTTACTGATCTGGTATCTGCTCCTGGTGGTGCTGGTAGATCTGGTTTCGACTTGGTTACGCCGCCTAGCCCGATGAGAATCTTCCCCTAGGCTGGACCCTCCTCGCTATGGCGTTGTGAGGTTAGATCGCCCGCTTTGTATAGGAATAAAGAGGAACCTATTGACAAATAGGATAAATAAGTCCTATATTGAACGTTAGCTAGCTTTTAGAAGTGAATAAGGGGGGTGATAGAAATATCAATGGCAAAGGATATAGTTGAGGAGATTCCATTAAAGGTAAACCATACAAAGAAAGGGGGATTATGTTGATAAAAGGCAAGTTGAAGAGACGCGGGAGCCTCTTGTTAAGCCTGGGGCTGATATTGGTGTTAGTAGCCGCTGCCTGCGGCGACGACGAAGACGAAACTCCCATCGCGCCTACTGCCACCAGTCCTGCAGCGGCACCCACTGCCACTACGCCAGCGGGTCCGGCACCCACTGCCACTACGCCAGCGGGTCCGGCGCCCACTGCCACTAGTCCCGCACCTGCGCCGACCGCTACTACGCCCGCTGGAGCTATTGGCGGCTCCATTAACGTAATAGGCGCTTGGGGAGGTTCGGAGCTGGAGGCATTCCAGGCCGTATTCGAACCCTTTGGTCAGAGAACCGGTATTGAACTCAATTTCGAGACTACCCGAGACCTCGACGCCATCATCACCGCCCGTGTAGAAGGCGGCAATCCACCGGACATAGCCATACTGCCCAGCCCTGCCAGCATGCAGGTTTTCGCCAGAGATGGTGCCTTGGTGGACATCGAGCCCTTCCTGGACCAGGCAGCTCTCAGTCAGAACTACGCCCAGGCCTGGATAGACCTGGGTACCGTGGATGGCACCCTCCGCGGTCTGTTCTTTAAGGCGGCCAATAAGAGCACTATCTGGTATAACCCCAAGGCCTTCGCCGCCAACGGCTACGAGGTTCCCCAGACCTGGGATGAGCTCATCGCCTTGACCAACCAGATCCGCAGCGATGGGAAGACCCCCTGGTCCATCGGAGGAGACATCGGCTGGCCCCTCACCGACTGGGTCGAGAACCTCATGTTGCGTGTCTCAGGCCCCGACGTCTACGACCAGTGGATCAGCCACGATATCGAATGGACCGACTTCAGGGTGAGAAACGCCTTCAGCAGATTCGAACAGATCGTGGGCAACGGCGCTAACCTCCTGGGAGGCAACGCAGGCTCTGTGGCCACCACCTTCGTAGACGCCATCTTCCCCCTCTATTTTGACTCCCCAGCCGCCTTTCTCTATTACGAGGGTGACTTCATGCAGGGAATCATCCAGGATCAGTTCCCTGAGCTGGTGGCCGGAGAGGACTTTGCCTTCTTTGCCTTCCCGCCCATAGACCCGGCATTCGGCACGCCCGTGATGGGCGGCGCCGACGTGGTGGTGGCTTTCAGGGATACCCCCCAGGTGCGGGCTCTCATAGACTATCTCTCCACACCCGAGGCGGGAGCCATCTGGGCGGGCCGAGGAGGATTCACCTCCCCCAATAGAGGAGTTAGCCTGGATGTCTATCCCGACGAACTCAGCAGGGAATCGGCGAGGATATTGGCCAGCGCCGACGTGTTCCGCTTTGATGCCTCCGACCTCATGCCCCCCGAAGTGGGCAACGATGCCTTCTGGAACCAAGCCCTGAACTTCTTGGGGAACCCTAGTAGCATAGACCAGGTCTTAGAGGCCATCGAGGCAGTGGCTGACCAAGTCTCCTAATAACCGTAGTGAGGTAAGAACGGGGGTGGCTCCTGTGAAAGGGGGCCACTCTCGTTAATCCTCTCGACGTGGTCAGGCATCAAGGATGTTGAGGTCAAAGAAGTGAGCACAACAGCGCCCCTCTATCTCTTGGTGCGCACGGCCTGGAGGTATCGGGTTCCCTTGCTTTTTGCTCTGCCTCTGCTGGTTCTTATCGGGGTGTTTTTGATCTACCCCACCTTCGACACCATACGCCGAACCTTCTTAGGCCCAGCCTCCGACAGTTTCGTCTGGCTGGACAACTATAAGTTCCTCTTTACCAATGACGAAGTCCTTCGGTCGTTTCGCAACAATCTTCTCTGGCTGGGAGTCTTCACCTCGGTTACCCTAGCTCTGGGGTTGTTCTTCGCAGTACTGGCAGACCGGGTAAGATACGAGGCCATCATCAAAGCTGTTATTTTCATCCCCATGGCTATCTCCTTCACCGCGGCTGGAGTGATCTGGAGCTTCGTCTATAAGTTCAAGGCAGAGGGCCTTCCTCAAATAGGTCTGGCCGATGCCGTTGTAACCGGAATCCTCTGGCCCTTGTTGCTTGCATTAGTATTTGGCTTAGCTCTCTTCTTCGCTACTCTAGCCTATCGAGTGCGGCATGAAACCGTAACCAGGGCGGTCGCCTATGTTGCCTTGGCCCTTTCCCTGGCAGCGGTGGGGGTGATTATTTTCTATCGTCCCGACTTAGCGCCCCAAGTCTGGGTCGAAAGGCTAGACGAGCGGTGGCTCGGGACATTCAACAATTTAGCCCTTATACTCGTAGGGATATGGATGTGGACCGGCTTCGCCATGGTGATCCTTTCGGCCGGCCTAAAAAGCATACCCTCAGAGATCCTAGAGGCGGCACGGGTGGACGGCGCCAACGAATGGAAGATCTTCACTCGCATCACCCTTCCCATGCTCGCTCCTACTATCACGGTGGTTGCCGTTACCCTGATTATCAACGTGCTCAAGATATTCGATGTCATCTTCATTATGACCGGAGGTAGATTCGAGACCGATGTGCTGGCCAACCGTATGTGGAAGGAGATGTTTGTCTTCCGAGACTTCGGCCATGGCAGTGCCATCGCAGTGCTACTCCTGGTATTGATTCTCCCGATAATGTTCGTTAATATTCGCCGCTTCCGGCGCGAAGAGGCAGGCGGATGAGTACATTGGCAATTTCCAGGGGCGTGCAACTGCCAGCACCCGAGCGAGTAGCTCAGTGGGTGGTAAGACGGGGCCCCCTTCATATAGTGCTCTTAGGCATCGGCTTTATCTGGCTGCTCCCCACCCTGGGCCTGTTGGTAAGCTCCTTTAGAGATCAGAGCGCGGTTAACTTCTCCGGCTGGTGGACCGCCTTTGACACCCCACTGGATTTCACCATACAGAACTATCAGGACGTTATCGGTGCCCAAGGAATGGGCCAGGGCTTCCGCAACAGCCTCTACATCACCGTGCCTGCCACGTTTCTGACTGTCGCCGTCGCCAGCTTTGCGGCCTATGCCTTTGCCTGGATGAAATTTCCCTTTAGGGACACTATATTTCTTATCATCGTGGCCCTCATGGTGGTGCCTATCCAGATGACTCTGATCCCTGTATTGAAGTTCTTTAGTTTAATCAACTTTACCGGGGAATATTGGGCGATGTGGCTGGCCCATGCCGCCTACGGATTGCCCTTCGCTGTCTTTTTGCTGCGGAACTTCTTCGCCGCC
>JAZGDP010000047.1:0-6069 GCA_036477885.1 Dehalococcoidia bacterium | reverse complement strand
GCATAGCGGTAAACCGGATCGTGGTTCGGAGCGGTCGGGCTATTGGTGTGGAGCTAGAAGACGGCACCACTTTTCGAGCTAAGGCCATTGTCTCTAATCTCCATCCCCGGGTCACCTTCCTGGACCTGGTGGGGGAGGAGAACCTGCCAGAGGAGTTCGTTAGAGCAGTGCGGCGGTTCCGCAGCCGTAGCGGCTCGGTGAAGGTGAATCTGGCCCTGAGCGACCTACCCCGACCTTTGGCCTGGAAAGGAGCGGTCCCCGGCAATCCCCATACCGGCGTCCTGGCCATATCCCCATCTATAGAGTACCTGGAGCGGGCCTGGGACGACGCCAAGTACGGCCGCACTTCTCGGGAGCCTTACATAGAGGCGGTCTTCCCCACCGTTCACGAACCGGACCTCGCTCCGGCGGGGCATCACATTGCCCTTCTGTTCACCCAATTCGGCCCCTACGAGCTGGCGGAGGGGTCCTGGGAGACTGAGCGGGATACCTACGCCAGGAAGGTGATCAGTACGCTGGCAGCCTATGCTCCCAACATCGAAGAGGCCGTTGAACATTACGAGGTGCTGGCCCCGCCGGATATAGAGGAGCGCTACGGGCTCCTAGGCGGGAACATCTTCCAGGGCGAGATGAGCCCCGATCAGCTGTTCTTGTTGCGCCCCGTCCCTGGGTGGGCGGGCTACCGCACGCCCCTGGAGGGCCTTTACCTCTGCGGCTCCGGCACACATCCAGGAGGCGGGGTCATGGGCGTACCCGGATACAATTGCTCCCGAGTGGTGCGCCGCGATGTCGGGCGGCGGCGCTGGGGGCACCTTCGCCCACTAGGTCTATGAAGTGGGCCTTGACTAAAAACCGGCATCAGTGTTTGACTTTTTCAGGGATTTTTTATCGTACATCCATAGGAGGGCGAAATGGATTCAATACAATCCAGGCTAGAGCAGGGAGAGATTATTGTCCTAGATGGCGGCATCAGCTCCGAAATTGAGCGGCGCGGTGTTGAAATGTCCTACGGCACATGGTCTGGCACGGCCATTAGCACCCACCCGGACGTGATAACAGGCGTTCACGAGGACTATATTAAGGCCGGTGCGGACATCATAACCACCAATACTTACTGTGGCACTCGTGTTATTCTACGAAGGGACGGGTTGGGTGATCGTACCGAGGAAATAAACAGGCGCGCAGTGGAATACGCTCAAAAGTCCCGTGAACGGGCAGCCAGGGAGCGATCCATGTGGATAGCAGGGTCTATGTCCTGCGATGTTGAAAAGTTCCTGAACGATGATCTATCGGACGATGAGGCAGGAGCTGCCTTCCAGGAACAAGCTACCGTGCTGGCCAAAGCGGGAGTCGATCTTCTGCTGACGGAGTGCATAATAGGTATGGGGCACACCAGGAAAGCGGTGGAAGCGGCTTTGGCCACCGGCCTGCCCGTTTGGGCATCCCTTAACTTCGGGCCCGAAAGCGAGCGGGATCGCTGGAGCAAGCCCCCTGGGAAGCTCTACACCGGAGAGACGCCGGCAGAGGCAGCAAAGATCCTAGTAAACCTGGGGGTGTCGGCTATCTTAATTTTCCACACCCGGCCCACAGATGTTGCGGTGCCCCTCCAGCAGATAAAGGATGCCTGCTCGTTACCTGTGGGGGTATATGCTCATAGCGGCGAATGGTTCCGCCCCTACTTTAACACCGTAGGCTCACTGTCACCCTATGAGTATCTGCAGTGGGCCCAGGATTGGGTGAGTATGGGGGCTCAAATCATCGGCGGATGTTGCGGCACCACCCCGGAGCACATAGGTGTGCTAAAGGCTAAGCTGCCAGCTAAGGGCCCCCGCTAAGTGTATTTAAGAAGATGCTCAATGTAGTATAATCATCGCAACAATTCTACATCGAGTGTAATACAGCGCAGGTTCTAAGGCCTTGGACAACTGGCGGATGGTGGTGGCCTGGCAATAAATGGGCGGAAGGGCGGAGGGAAAAAGGAAGGGACTGGGGCTTCATAGAGACCTCTAAAGGCTCCTCTTGTAGATGTCCTTGGAAAATACCTTTTTCTGAGGCATAATATAATACATCATAAAACAATACATAATATAATAAAGCAAATTTATGTACATAAACTGAGAAGGGACAAACCTGATGGCATCCCTACTACAGATTAGGAATCTTAAGACTTACTTCTATACCGGCGACGGAGTGGTAAAGGCGGTAGATGGCGTATCCTACGATGTAGGGCAGGGAGAGACGCTGGGGTTGGTGGGGGAAAGTGGGTGTGGCAAAAGCGTCAGTGCCCTCTCCATAATGCGGCTCATCCCCAATCCTCCAGGTAGGATTGTTGATGGAGAGATCATATTCGATGGCAGGGACCTTCTGAAAATCAGTGAGGAGGAGATGCGCCATATACGGGGCAACGATATTGCCATGGTCTTTCAAGAGCCTATGACCTCCCTCAATCCCGTCCTCACCATCGGCCGCCAGCTTACCGAGACCTTGCAGTTGCATCTTAAAATGGATAAGAAAACCGCTTTGAAGAGGGCGGCCGAGCTTCTTGAGCTGGTGGGAATAGCGGAGCCCGACACAAGGCTTAGTGATTATCCCCATCAGTTCAGCGGTGGGATGCGTCAGCGGGTTATGATCGCCATGGCCTTGAGCTGCAATCCTAAGCTCCTTCTGGCCGATGAGCCTACTACCGCGGTGGATGTTACCATCCAGGCTCAGCTCTTGGAGCTGATAAAACGGTTGGGCGATGAATTTGGCACCACCGTCATAGTCATAACTCATAATCTGGGTGTGGTGGCCCGTTATGCCAATAGGGTCAACGTCATGTATGCTGGACGCATTATCGAGACAGGTACCGCCAGGGATATCTACGGAGACCCGCGACATCCCTACACTTTAGGGCTTCTTAAATCTGTGCCTCGCCTGGACGAACCTCGTAAAGAGAAGTTGATCCCTATAGAGGGTATGCCCCCGGATTTGAGCCACCTGCCCGACGGCTGTGCTTTCCGACCTAGGTGCACCTTTGCTATAGATAAGTGTGCCCAGGAAATCCCTCCCCTCCTAGCTATGGAGGGGGGCCATCGGGCGGCTTGCTGGGTTGATGTCACGGAGAAGAAAAATGGAAACGAACGAGGCGAGGAGTAAGACTATGCCTAATGGTGACGTTTTACTGGAGGTCAAAGACCTGAAAATGCATTTCCCCATTACCCGTGGGGTTATCTTCCAGCACAGGGTGGGCGAGGTTAAGGCGGTGGATGGGATAAGCTTTCATGTCAAGAGAGGGGAAACTTTGGGGCTGGTGGGGGAGAGCGGTTGTGGCAAAACCACTACCGGCCGCTGTGTGCTCCGATTGTATACCCCCACTGCAGGAGAGGTGATCTTTGAAGGCACCGATATATGTAAGCTATCCAATAGGCAGTTGCGGCCTCTGCGTCGTAAGATGCAGATTATCTTTCAGGACCCCTACGGCTCCCTTAACCCCAGGATGACGGCTGGAGCCATCGTCGAGGAACCCATAATAGTCCATAAGTTGGCCCCGGGTAAAAAAGAGAGGAAAGAAAGGGTGGCGGAGCTTTTCCAGGTAGTTGGGCTAAATCCCTATATGGCTGATCGCTATCCTCACGAATTTAGCGGTGGTCAGAGACAACGCATTGGCATAGCTAGAGCCCTGGCGGGAGAACCCTCATTTATAGTGGCTGATGAGCCAGTATCGGCATTAGACGTCTCCATTCAGGCCCAAATCATCAATCTCTTGGAGGAGCTGCAGGACAGCTTTGATTTAACCTTTCTCTTCATAGCCCACGATTTGGCAGTGGTTCGGCACATGAGCAATAGAGTGGTAGTGATGTACCTGGGGAAGATAGCCGAGGTGGCTACCAGGGAGGAGCTTTATGAAAATCCCCTGCATCCTTATACCAAGGCCCTTCTCTCCGCTGTGCCTGTCCCCGACCCTTTGGTGGAGGCTAAACGAGAGCGCATAATTTTAACCGGCGATGTTCCCAGCCCAGCTAATCCACCCTCAGGCTGCAGCTTTCATCCTCGCTGTCCCAATGCTATGCCCATATGTCAAGAGGTGATCCCCCAGCCTAAGGAGATGGGCGATGGTCATGTGGTAGCCTGTCTCCTGTATTAAAGGCTCCCCCGCTAACATGGCTTCTTAATTCATAAATTTATCTATTCCTCAACCCTTATCCAGGTTCGGCGCCGTGGTCGTAAAGCTACCCCAAGCCTGACCTGTTGGCGAGGCCCGATGCTCGCTTCCGAGTCTCACCCCTTCGTTTCGAGGAGGACCCCCTTTTTTATGCCTTCCTAAGCAGGTACTGGCTGACCGTGACTCTATAAAGCTATTGGCTGCACGGTGCTTAGCTCTTCCTCAAAGGTTACGCCCCGGGCTAGGAGCTCTTTAATAAATAGGTCGGGGTCTACAAAGATCTCCGGGGGCCTGATGCCTTTGCCTTCTGTCTGCCCTCGGCCTATTAGCAGCGTCCCAATGGCCATGCAGAGGCTGGTTAGGTTGACATTCTGGGGCACTTTGGTTAGCCTGAGAATGACGCTGGTCTTTCTGCCCTTTTGCTCCCCACGGGCCTCAATCGCCAGTGCTTCCCTTAGATTTGGGGGCCTCCCCTCATCTCGCGAGGCGGCCAGTAGATGTAAGAACTCCCTGGGTGATATACTGGCTCCGTTCACCTTCAAGGGCTTTTCGTCGGCGAAGCCCAGCTCCCTCAACACCTTTGCCCCCTCGATCTTTGTTGGGGGCCAGTACATCTGATACCTGACCTCCTTAATGCCCTTCTCCTTATAGGAGGTGGGCAGGGTGGCAACCTCCGAATGGAGGGTGTCATACAGGGTTACCTCTCCCACCGGATCCGGGAAGACAAATTTGATGCTACTGGAGAGGGGTGGAATCATCTTAGTCTCGCCGTCCTGGAAAACGGGCGCCTCCTTAAAGAGTTCGTCCAGCACCGTTCGCAGGGAGTAATCCACCTGCCAGAAGGTCTCGCCCTCGCTCCAGTCGGCAGCCCTTATGTAGATACCGTCTACCTTATCCAAGCGTTTAGCGCAGTAGCCGGCGCTTACGTTGGTCAATCCCGGGGCAGAGCCCAGTCCAGGAACGGCCACAATACCCGCTGCCTTGACTCGATCATGGAGGGCCATCTGTTTGAGGGTGAAGTGATAGAGGCCTCCCACATCCAGGTAGTCCACCCCAACCTCGATGCAGGCCTGCATTACCTCTAGGTTGTAGTAGTACCAAGAGCAATTGGCTACCACATCCATTCCCTGGAGGTGGGAAACGATATTCTGGGCCTTGCTCACATCCACAACCTGGAACCTCAGCTTCTCGCTCTGATACTCATCGAGAATTCTTGAGGCCCGCTCCTCGTTTACGTCGCCGATGGTTACCTGCTCCACATCTTTGGCGTCGATGAGGGCCTTGATCATCCCTGAGCCGACCCCACCGGCCCCTCCCAGCACAATTACTTTCATCCTGCACCTCCTATTGGGCTTAGTCCCTTCTAAAAGATGACGCCTTCAAAGCCATAGATTCCCCCTCTGTATGACCCTTGGCGATGCCTTTTATTATACACCGAGCCACCTCTTAATCTGCCCAAGACGAGACTAAAGCATCGGGGTCAGCGCTATAGGTTCACAGCCAATTGCTCCCAGGGGAGGCCAGAGGGTTTACTTTTATCAACAGGGGAGGGGTTAGGGTTCTAACGCCCCCCGCTCGAACGCCAATTCATCCAACCTGCGCGGGAGGAGAAGAGCCCCGGCGGTCAGGAGAAGGGCGCAGAGGGAGGTGACCATGAGAGCTAACTTTAGATCGCCGGTAGTGTCGTGCAAGAACCCGGCCAATACAGGGCCTATAACGGCTCCGGCCCAAATACCCGTTTCTAGAAATCCTATGGCAACGGCGATCTCCCGAGGCTTTATCCCTGAGAGCTCGAAGGGGATAGTCATGACGATGGGGAAAAAGGCCCAGGATACTCCGTTTGCTAGGGATATCAGCACCAAGAAGGGATAGGAACCTGTCCATAGTAGCCCGACCGAGCTAATGGCTAAGACGACTCCACAAAC
>JAZGDP010000046.1:0-2223 GCA_036477885.1 Dehalococcoidia bacterium | reverse complement strand
GCCAGCATCCTGGTGTTTTTGTATGAGCAGAGCCTGGACGACTTCGAACTGACCAAGTTCTTCAACAATTACGGCGTGGTGCCCTACGAGCTCACAGGCAAGGGCGACATAGCCGAACTCATTAGAGAAGTGAGAACAAGGGAGGAAGAAAATGAAATATTAAATATAGACGGTGCAGGAGACTTCTATCGAGCTTTTGGAAGACCTGCTGCGGCTCTTTATGAAGGAGGGCCACCCTCCGTATGGCTTACCCTGTTCAGCTCCATGTTCATGCACGGCGGCTGGCTACACCTCGGGGGGAACATGCTATTCCTATGGGTCTTCGGCGACAACATTGAGGATAGGTTAGGACGGCTGAAGTACCTCATCTTCTATATTGCCGCTGGCTTAGCTGCAGTGGGGGCCCAGCTACTAGTTAATCTGAACTCAGGTATCCCCACCATCGGAGCCAGTGGAGCCATCGCCGGGGTCTTAGGTGCCTATCTACTTCTGTTCCCCAGGTCCCAGATTAGAACCGTGATAATATTCTTTTTTATCACATATGTATCTTTGCCTGCCTATCTCCTCATAGGCATCTGGATATTTCAGCAGTTTTTCAACGGTTTTCTTTCTTTGGGGGCGGATTTCGCCGGTGGAGTGGCATATTGGGCCCATGTAGGTGGCTTCGTTTTCGGGGCGGCGGTTATCGGAGCGTTGCTGGCGACAGGTCTCCTACGCCGGGAGACTCAACCCCAATTCTAGAGGGACAGCTTCTAGGAGGTTCAAAGAAATGAATAGAGCCGCGTTATTGGTGAAGATAATAACAGGCAAGGAAAAAGAGGCCGAGGAGATCCTCAAAAGCCAAAAATATCAGGACGCCACTAAAAAGGTGTGCCTCAGTGCGGGCCTTAAAGGCTTCAGCGATTTCCTGCTGGGCAATAACCTTTTGCGCCTAATAGAGTTCGATGGCGATAGGGAGAAGGCCCTCAAGGATCTGGGGTGGGCCATCAATAGCGAGGCATCCTTCAAGGACCAGGACAGCAGACTAAGAGCCCTCATCGAGGGTGCCCCCCAGGGCAAACTCTTGGACCCCAGGGAGTTTGTCCCCTTTATCCTGAGCTCTTTGATGAGTGAGCTCTACCGCTGGGAGCCCTGATGTTCAAAGCGGTTATATTCGATATGGATGGGGTGCTGGCCGATAGCGAGCCCCTTTATCTGGAGGCCATCAACCGGGTTTTGGCCCTCCAAGAAGTGCATCTCGCTCAGGAAGAGAACGAGGCAATAATAGGCACCACGGTGGAGGGAACCTGGCAATGGTTGATGGCGCATTTCAACCTCCCTCACACCAGGGATTTCTGGATAGCTCAATACGATTCGGCAGTGCTCCAGATTTTAAAGGAGAAGGTTACCCCCTCCCTCGGCCTTTATCATCTGCTAGAGGAACTGAAAAGGAGAGCGCTACGGCTGGCCGTGGCCTCCTCCTCCCGAGGGGAATGGATAGATGCGGTCCTATCTACCCTGAAGATAAAAGGCGAATTTCAGGCCATCGTATCTGCGGAGATGGTGGAGCGGGGCAAACCCCACCCCGACATATTCCTGATGGCGGCGAAGAAGCTGAACACGCCCCCCCACCAGTGCATCGTGATGGAGGACTCCCCCAGGGGCATAGAAGCGGCCAAGCGAGCCGGCATGACCGCCATCGCCCTCCTCACCCTCTACACCCGCCATCTAGACCTCTCTCGGGCCGATAGAGTCATTGAATCCCTGGCGGATTTCGACTACGGCATCCTGGACTCAGGCCTGTAAGGTTGTTCCTTATTAAAGGTCAACCTCATCACAAGGTTCCTGCCAGGCATCGAGGTCCCAGTTCTTCTTCAGAGAGTTAAATTTGAGTGCATTGGCTTGTTCACAGAATTCACTTCGCTCCAGTTCATACTCAACGTGAAAGACCGGTTTACCAGCGTCAATGAATGGCAAAAGGGCTTCACATTCCCCATATTCAAAGCACTGCTCATTTAACGCCCAATCGAAATACGGCAGTAGATCAGGAATCTGCTCCAAATCGTTCTTGAGCCCAATAGACAGACCTCGGTCGTGCGCCTCATTAGCCCACCAGATGTTGTACTTAAGCTGGTCCTCATAGCTCAGCGGAAAACCTGTATCGTTAAGATACCCATCCATGTTGTCCGGCTCAACTCCATCAAACCCTTTCGCCTTACACAAATCCATCCGGGCCTCCATGAT
>JAZGDP010000045.1:0-6416 GCA_036477885.1 Dehalococcoidia bacterium | reverse complement strand
TTTACACTTTCCTTGATTTTGCCCAGCGCCTCTTTCACGCTTTCTTTGTTGTTGAACACCGCCGAGCCGGCCACCAGCACCCGGGCCCCTGCCTTCACCACTACAAGCGCCGTCTTCGCCGAGATGCCCCCATCCACCTCCAGCTCCGCCTTCAAATGCCGCTCGTCTAGCATACGGCGCAGCCTTACTACCTTATCGACCATCCCCTCGATGAAGCTCTGGCCTCCAAAGCCGGGGTTGACCGTCATCACCAACACCAGGTCTATATCGGGAATGATATCCTCTATCATGGTCAGGGGAGTGCTGGGGTTCAGAGCCACCCCCGCCCTCACGTTTAAGTCTTTTATCTGGTGGACTACCCTGTTGAGGTGGGGGCATGTCTCGGGGTGGACGGTAAGGATGCTGGCCCCTGCCTGGGCGAAGCGGGGTATCAATCGCTCGGGCTCCTCTATCATCAGGTGCACGTCCAGGGGGAGGTGGGTCCAGGGCTTGAAGGCCTCCACCATTATGGGTCCTGCGGTGAGGTTGGGCACGAACTGCCCGTCCATCACGTCCACGTGGATGTAGTCGGCACCGGCCTGGGTAGCCTCGGCCACCTGTTCCCCCAGCCGAGCGAAATCTGCGGAAAGAATGGAGGGGGCGTACTTTACAGTATCCTTATCCGGCATTCTTGGCCTCCAGGGTTCTCCTGGCCTCTTCCAGGGCCTTTGCCACCCGTTGGGGTGCGGTGCCTCCGACCACCTTCCTCGCCTTTACCGAACTCTCTCCGGTAATAGAGTACACGTCCTTCCCAAATAGGGACGACAATCGGAGGTAGTCATCCAGGGCCAGCTCATTCAATTTCTTGCCCTTTTTAATGGCATGCTTGACCAGCTCCTCCACCACCCCGTGAGCCTTTCTGAAGGGCATGCCTTTCCCCACCAGATAATCGGCCAGGTCTGTGGCCAGGAGGTATCCATCCTCTATGGCCTTACCCATGCGCTGAGGATTTACCTTCATGGTCTTGATCACCCCAGCCATCGCCTCCAAGGTCGAGTGCAGGGTGTCCACCGTATCGAAGAGGCCCTCCTTATCCTCCTGCAGGTCTCTATTATAGGCCAGGGGCAGAGCCTTTAGAGCGGTGAGGATAGCCATCAGGTGGCCGTAGACCCTGCCGGTCTTGCCTCGGGCCAGCTCGGCCACATCGGGGTTCCTCTTCTGAGGCATGATGCTGCTGCCCGTGGTGTAGGACTCGTCCAGCTCCACGAAACCAAACTCCTGGGACGACCACAGCACCAGCTCCTCGGAGAGACGTGAGAGGTGCATCATGGCTACAGCAGCAGTCGACTGATATTCCACCACGAAGTCCCTGTCGGAGACGGCGTCCATGCTGTTGCGGCTCACCTGGGAGAACCCCAGCTCCTTGGCCAGGAACTCCCTATCGACGGGATAAGGGACCCCCGCCAGGGCCCCGCTCCCCAGGGGAAGGACATCGGTGCGCTTGAGGCAGTCGCCGAGGCGCTGGATGTCCCGCTGGAGCATCTCGAAGTAGGCCAGGAGGTGGTGGGCAAAAAGCACCGGCTGGGCCCGTTGAAGGTGGGTGTATCCCGGCATTATCACCTCTTTATGGGCCTCAGCCATCTGCACCAGGGCCCGCTGAAGCTCCTTGATCTTGGTGACGGTCTCGGCGATGGCCTCCTTGAGGAAGAGGCGCATGTCCAGGGCTATCTGGTCGTTGCGGGAGCGAGCGGTGTGAAGCTTGCCCGCCAGGTCGCCTATATTCTCTGCGAGGCGAGCCTCGATGTTCATGTGGATATCCTCCAGCTCCTCTCGGAAGGGGAAGGTGCCCTCCTCTATCTCCTGACGGATGGAGCCGAGGCCCATGACGATAAGCTCGGCCTCCTTATAGGAGATGATGTCCTTCTTGGCCAGCATGCGGGCGTGGGCCACCGAGCCGGCGATATCCTGCTTATACAGCCGCCGGTCATACCCTATCGACGCCGTATATGCCAGCGTTTTCTTTTTAGGCTGTTTAGCTGAAGGAGGAGTCATTCTCTTACTGTTCCTACTGAATTATCTAAATTTTAGCGTTCTTCTTAGGTATCAGAGCCTTTCTGCGCAGGGTTATGACTGTCTCGCCCCGCTGATTGTAGCCCCGGCTCTCCACGTACACCACCCCTCGGTCGGGCTTGCTCTTGGACTCGGTAACCTCCAGCACGGTGGTCTCGGCGTAGATGGTGTCGCCGTGGAAGGTGGGGGCCAGATGCTTGATGCTTTCGTATTCCAGGTTGGCGATGGCCTTGCCGCTGACGTCGGGGACGCTCATGCCCACTATGAGGCTGAGGATGAAGGCGCCATTGACCAGCCTCTTGCCGAACCTGCTGTCCTCCATGTAATGTGCGTCTATATGCAGGGGGTTGTGGTTCATGGTGAGCATGGAGAAGAGCATGTCATCGTACTCGGTAACTGTCCTGCCGGGCCAGTGCTTGTAGACATCACCCACCTTAAAATCCTCCAAGTATCTGCCGAAGGTATCCCTCCTATCGTACTCCATGTAAGCCTCCTGACCGATGAATATAAGAAAGGTTCGCCTCTATTCTAGGGGAAAATGGGACAAAAAAGAAGGGCGCTATTCATACCCAAGCTCGTCCCGAGTTGCTATCCTAAATCTTGTATAGCTTGAGAAGATTGCGGGCGATGACCAGCTTTTGTATCTCGTTGGTCCCCTCGCCGATCATCATTAGAGGGGCATCCCGGTAGTAGCGCTCAACGGGGAGCTCCTGGATATAGCCATAGCCCCCGTGTACCCTCATGGCCTCCATAGTTACCTCGTGACATACCTCACTGGCGAAGAGCTTGGCCATCCCTGCCTCCAGGTCGCACCGCTGGCCTCTATCCTTCTTGACGGCAGCGGAATAGGTGAGAAGCCGTGCCGCCTCGATCTTGGTGGCCATATCGGCCAGCTTGAGCTGGATGGTCTGATGCTGAGCGATGGGCTTGCCGAAGGTCTGACGCTTCTGAGCGTAGGCGATGGCCGCTTCGAAGGCGGCTTGGGCCACCCCCACAGCCCGAGCGGCGACGTTTATCCTCCCTCCCTCCAGGCCGGCCATAATCTGAGCGAAACCCTCCCCCTCCACACCTCCCACCAGGTTGGTAGCGGGCACGCGGAAATCTTCGAAGGAGAACTCGGTGGTATCCACCCCCCGGTAGCCCATCTTCGACATCTTATTGCCCACTATGAACCCCGGCGCCCCCTTTTCGATGATGAAACAGCTAATGCCTTTATGTGGCGGATCGGCCTTCGTATCGGTCTTGGCCAATAGAGCGAAGGTGTTGCCATAGATGCCATTGGTAACGAACATCTTGGAGCCGTTGATGACGTACTCATCGCCGTCCCTTACGGCGGTGGTCTGGATGGCCTGCAGGTCGCTGCCGCCCTCGGGCTCCGTCAGGGCTATTCCACCCCGCTTCTCCCCTCGGGCTAGAGGGGGCAGAAGGCGCTTCTTCTGCTCCTCGGTCCCGAAGGTGGATATGACGTAACACATGATGGAGTGGCTTCCCAGGGTGCCGCTGACGCTCATCCAGCCCTTGCATATCTCCTCGATGATGAGGATGAAGGTGACGTTGTCCAGCCCCTGCCCCCCGTATTCCTTGGGAATGATGCACCCGAAAAGCCCCATCTCCTTCATCTTCTCCACAATCTCGAAGGGATACTCGTCGGCGTGTTCCAACTGGGAGGCTACGGGGATTACCTCCTTTTGTACGAACTGGCGTATAGTCGATACAATCTGTTTCTGCTCTTCGCTCAACTCTATATACACTGGGCTTCTCCAAAGGCTAAAAGGCAACTCAGATAACACTACAGGCTAAATGACTACTCCTCGGGGGCGGGGATCTTCAAGGGGCCCTCGGGCTGGCCCAGAAGCTGCACCTGAGCCTGGGTCGTTACCGGGAGGCCCCAGATGTGAATGAATCCCTCCGAGGCACGGTGGTCGAAGGCGTCCCCCTTATCATAGGTGGCCAATTCGTGGCGGTAGAGGGACTTGGGGGACTTTCTGCCCACCACCCGACAGCCACCCTTGTGCAGCTTGACTCGCACCGTGCCCGTTACATGGCGCTGAGTGCTCTGAACATAGGAGGCCAGGTCTTGGTGCAGGGCGGTGAACCACAGGCCGTTATATATGAGGTCGGCGTACTCCTGGGCCACCTTGGCCTTGAAACGAAGCTGCTCCTTGCTCAGGGTCATGGCCTCCAGGGCCCTATGGGCCTCCAGGAGCACTATGGCGGCGGGAGCCTCGTATACCTCCCGGGACTTTATGCCCACCAATCGGTTCTCTATATGATCGATGCGCCCCACCCCGTGTTCGCCGGCTAAGCTGTTCAATTCCGTGATGAGGCTGACCCCATCCATCTTCCGACCATTTAGGCCCAGGGGGATTCCCTGGTCGAAAGGAATCTCCAGGTAT
Source organism: Dehalococcoidia bacterium (assembly GCA_036477885.1). Taxonomy (GTDB): domain Bacteria; phylum Chloroflexota; class Dehalococcoidia; order JAZGDP01; family JAZGDP01; genus JAZGDP01. The sequence goes on along the minus strand of JAZGDP010000045.1, from coordinate 1,971 downwards.
AGGGGCTGGGCGGGGGCCTTCTCCGGCGACTTGGTCCAGGCGTAGACCTCCTCCGGCGGCTCGGCCCAGGGGTCCTCCAGGATGCCGCACTCGATGCTGCGCCCCCAGAGGTTGGCGTCGATAGAATAAGGGCTCCCCTTTTTCTGAGCAATGGGGATATTGTGGCGCTGGGCATACTCCATCTCTTCCTCCCGGCTCATGCCCCACTCCCGAGCGGGGGCTATAATCCTCAGGTCCGGGGCCAGGGCAGTAACGCTTACATCGAACCTTACCTGGTCGTTCCCCTTGCCGGTGCAGCCGTGGGCTACGGCGGTGGCCCCCTCCTGGCGGGCTGCGTCCACCAGCAGCTTGGCTATCAGGGGGCGGGCCAGGGCGGTGGCCAGGGGGTATTGGCCCTCGTAAATGGCGCCGGCCTGAAGAGCAGGATAGACGAAGTACTTGACGAATAGCTCCTGAGCCTCCACCACCAGGGCCTTGGACACGCCCGTCTTCAAGGCCCGCTCCCGGGCGGCCTCTAGGTCTACCTCGCCCCCCACATCCACCGTTAAGGTAACCACGTCCATGTTGTATCTATCGGCGATCCACTTTATGGCCACCGAGGTGTCCAGCCCGCCGCTGTAAGCCAGCACTACCTTATCTTTTGCCAACGCCAGCCTCCTCTACTTCCACCAGCGTATTCTTCAAAATATTCACCGCATTCCGTGCATCCTCCTCGGTGATAATCAGGGGAGGCATGAACCGGAGGGCGTTGGGCTTGACGGCGTTGAGGAGTAGGCCACGTTTAAGGCACCTGTTCACCAAGTCCTGGGATATCTCCTCGTGGAACTCCACGGCCAGGAGGAGACCCCGCCCTCGCACCTCTTTAATGATGGGATAGGAAGACTTCAACTCCTCCAGCTCTTTCTTTAGGAACTCTCCCACTCCCTTTACGTTGGACAATATATCCTTCTCCAGCAGGAACTTCATCACAGTATAGGCTACGGCGCAGGCCAACGGGTTGCCCCCGAAGGTGGAGCCGTGGTCCCCCGGTTGGAAGACCGATGCCTTCTCCTTGGCCAGGATGGCCCCTATGGGCACCCCACCCCCCAACCCCTTAGCCAGGGTTATCACGTCTGGCTCTACGTCGTATTGCTGATAGCCGAAGAGGGTGCCAAGGCGCCCCATCCCCGTCTGCACCTCGTCGAGGATAAAGAGGAGCCCTTTTTCATCACACCAGGCTCGCACATTTTTCAGGTAGTCCCGGGAGGGCATGTGCACCCCTCCCTCTCCCTGCACAGGCTCCAGCATGACGGCGCAGGTGTTGGGGTTGGTGGCCGAGATTATGGCCTCGATGTTGTCATATTCCACGTTGACAAAGCCCTGGGGGAGGGGGGTATAGGGCTCCTGATATTTGGCCTGGCCCGTGGCAGCCGTCATGGCCAGGGTTCGCCCGTGGAAGGAATTTAAGGCGGTGATGATCTCGTAAGCCCTGTTGAGGTGGAGTTTGCCGTATTTGCGGGCCAGCTTCACCGCCCCCTCATTAGCCTCGGCGCCACTATTGCAGAGGAATACCTTATCTAGGCAACTGTTCTCTACAAGAAGCTGGGCCAGCTTTATCTGGGGTATGGTGTAGAACTGATTGGATGCCTGGATGAGGGTGCGACCCTGCTCCTCCAGGGCCTGGGATATGACAGGATGACAGTGCCCCAGTATGTTCACCGCCCAACCTCCCACGAAGTCCAGGTACTCCCTGTTCTCGTCGTCCCACACCCGAGCGCCTTCGCCCCGCACCAGGGTGACGGGCAAGCGCTTGGCGGCGTACATGTAATACTTCTGTTCCAACTCCTGCCAGCGATTCATCAACTTTAGCCTATCCTTCTATTCGAGTTCCCTTGGCCTTATCGGATATGCCTTCCAGTAAGGCGTGAGCCTCTCGCCCGTCCAGTATCTGGGCTACCGGCACGGTGCTAAGAGCCAGGATGCAGGCCTCCA
>JAZGDP010000044.1:0-9526 GCA_036477885.1 Dehalococcoidia bacterium | reverse complement strand
GGTGGGAGGATTTGTCCTGAATCAATTGGGTAAGATCCCTAGCATGGGAGACGAGCTGGAGACCCAAGGCATCAAGATATCTGTCCTCTCCACCATTGGCCGGCGCATCAAAAAGGTGCGAGTGACTAAGTTACCTACCCCGGAGGAGGAAAAGGAGGAATAACATATATCTAAACTATGCTACAAAGAGGCTCCCTTCTGAATGAAGGGAGCCTCTTCTACTATCCTACTCTTAGTATCCCTGAATCTCGCTAATAGTTCGTCTATTTCTCCACCGCTGTAACCGTCAGGCTAGTGCTAGCCAGCGTCTCTCCTTCCACGGATGCCGAGACCGTCCACACTCCCGGCGCTAGGCCATCGGGCAGGACTATGACACTGGCAAAAGCCCCAGCGTCATTGGTGGTAAAACTACCAAGGATTAGATCCTCACCCCCAGGCCCTCCACCTACTACAACTACCTCTACCGCTACCTCAGCCTCGAAGCGCGTCCCGGCAACGGTAACCTCGCCACCCTGCACAACGGCGTCAGGGCTGATGACCAGACGAGGAGGGGGAGCTGGGATAGGAGTTGCTGTTGGTGTGGGCGTTGCTGCAGGTGTCGAGGTGGGCGTAGCAAGTGAGACACGGGTGGGTACTGGAGTGGGCTCCTCTTCCCTACAGGCAGCCGCTACCATCAGGGAGATGAGAGCTATGATAAGGACTATACCAGACTTCTTACCTTTCAAAGAGCAGCGCATGGACGGCCTCCAGTTTACGATGTGTCGAAGAGTCGAGAGAGACTATTCCTTTGAATAACCTCACATAGAATTACTGTAATCCAATAATAATACTGTGAGCAAGGATGTCAAGCCTGAATTTTCCCAAAGGCCAGGAATGGAAAGTAAAGGCTCTCCTGTTTCACTTGAGACCGCACGGGGACTGCACGTCAGGTTGCAGAGTTACATTATTAACCATCGACATCGGCGCCGTTAATATATTAGCCGATCTCGGGGTCGATGCCATACTCCCTGAATACGTCGGGTTTATCGACGACTGCGCAGCTCTGCTGGTGACCAAGGGGCGTCGGCGCAACAGTGAAGGAATCTCGCTATGTGAACCACTTTATATACGGTTCTGCCCAATCGAAGGCCTTCACTGATACGTATAAGATTGCAACCGTCATGAGAATCTTGCCAAGACCCAGGTAAACTAGGAACTTACGGACTGGATATTTGGTTGATCCGGCTAAGAGACCCGCAACATCTACCGGAATAATGGGGAGCAGCCCGGAGACAAATATGATCCCACCTCCAAACCGGTCCATATACTTATTCATAAAGCCGAAGAGTCGACGGCCTTTTAATACCAATCGGCATTGTGTGCCGATCCAATATCCACTGACCTCTCCCAGCGTCCCACCGACCCCCGCTACTATCCCTAGTGCAATTGGGTTCAAATCCTGCGCCATCAGCACCACGATGGCGAAGCCTGGTGTCGGAATCACAAAGGTGGCAGAGCTAAGCCCGTTGACGACAAATCCTAGCGGGTACCCCCAGGGACCAACATTACTCAATACTGAGCGGAGCAAGAAGATCAAAACCGCGAGGAGGACGCTCAGCAGTAGGAACAGTCCAAATTTTTGAAGAAGCGTCAGATGAACGCCAAATAGAGTGCGCTGGACCCTGGAGATTGAACTGAGCGTGAAACTAAGCATCTAATCCTGGTTGTCAACCGACTGGCATCCTCCTCACCCAGGTGATGGAGAATGCCATAGTCCTCTAGCATGTCCCTGTCTGCTTCGCGCATCTGGTTGGTAGATATAAATAAAACATCTGACTCATTGCTTACTGAGGACGTTGGATGGCCACCTGCTACTGAAGTGTTCGCTGTTTCCGATTATACCATAGCCAATCACACGCACGAACATGGCCAGTACGACTGCAGCCATGAATACGACCGTCAGCACTCGCTCTGCAATATGTGAAATCAAAACTCCCACTAGCACTGGCACCTCCAGCTCATACCACGACAGACGAAAGTTTTTAGCTTCGAGGCTCCGATAGGTGGAGACCAATGCTGCCTAAGTTCTCGCAGGCCCTGGATAAAGGAGAGGTCGCCAGGAGCATCATAAAATTTTAGGACAGGCCTATGCGCTTAACAGAACAGAGATCAATGTTCTCCTGTTTCACTTGAGGCCGCACGGGGACTGCACGCCAGGTCGCAGAGCTACATTATTAACCATCGACATCGGCGCCGCTAACACCCACTATCAAGAACCCTGTGAATTTTCCTTACGTCCATCATCGGCAAGTTGTGCATATCGTTCCCTAGTTTTGCGCAGTTCCGAATCACAGACGAGGCATTGTAACACATGCATTCTCTTGTTGGATTGCATTTTCCCCTCAATTAGCTTCGCTCCTCTTTACTCTGCGTTGAAGTGATGCTTTCACTGTGGTTGGATATTCTTTAAATAACGATGCTACTACGCCACCGTGTCTCGTATCTGAGGAGACCGTTTCTAGTACTGGCCAACTTTAATAATATCTTCTGTAGTGGAAAATTTGGAAACATCTAGGAGCCTATCGAACTCATTCACTTTGCAGAAGGAGAGAGCTGGACCATCCACTAGAACTACGGATTTCGCCTGACAGTTGACTCAAGCCGTCATCTACGATGCCTGGGGAATTTTGCCTATCATCTGTAGAATACGGTCGGGCTTTAGGGGCAACCTGTTTATTCGTACGTTGAAGGGAGCAAGGGCGTCGGCGACGGCGTTGATTATAGCTGCTACAGAGCCACATATGCCGCCCTCGCCGGCCGACTTAAACCCACCCAGAGTGAAAGGCGACGGGTTATCGAAGAGGTGCACCTCTATGTCTGGCACATCGGTGGCCTCGGGCAGCAGATAATCCAGGAAGGTCGCGGTGAGGGGCTGACCCGACTGGTCGTAGACCATGTGTTCCAGCAATACCCCACCCAGCCCCTGGGCCACGCAGCCGCGAATCTGTCCCTCCACAATCATAGGATTAATGACGCGGCCACAATCTTCCACTGCCACATACCGTTTTATATCCACCTTTCCCGTTTCCACATCCACTTCAACTATTGCGACATGGGCACCGTTGGAGGTAGCCCTACGCGTTGGGTACTCGTAGCGCCGAGTGCTGACCAGCCCACCCTCCAGCCCTGCTGGGAAGGCACCGGGGTCTGAGAAGGCGGCCTGGGCGATGTCAAACACGGCGAGTCGCTTCTCCGGTGCGCTCCTGGAGAGGGCATATCCATCCTGGATTTCCAGATCCTCCTCTGGTATCTCCATCAGGTGAGAGGCTATCTTTAGCATCTTCTTGCGCAGTTCACGGCCGGCCAGAATGACTGCACCGCCCCCCAATATGGCGCTCCGGTCTGCAAAGGTCCCGGCGCCATCGGCGGGCATATCGCTATCTCCGTGGAGGATCTCGACGGTCTCCAAGGGGACCCCCAGTTCGTCGGCAAGGACCTGGGATAACGTGGTTTCTAGGCCCTGCCCATGGGGAGCTACGGAGACGAAGGCCTGTACCCTCCCTGTGGGCTGCATGCGCACAGTGGCTACCTCCTGCCCTGCGTTCTTGAGGCCAAGGTTGATGGGGATATCCCGCTCGTTGGCACCATTTTCGTTGGTAAAGCTTCCGATGCCGATTCCCAGGTAGCGATTTGCCTTCCGAGCTCTCTGCTGCTCCGCCCTGAAGTCCCGGTAGCCGATGGCCTGGAGCGCCTGTTCCAGGGTCTCCAGGGACGAAACGTTCTCCAGTATCCAGCCGTTGGATGAATGGTAGGGCTGATCCTCTTCACGAACGATGTTCTTCAGCCTCACCTCCAAGGGATCTAGGCCGAGCTCCCGTGCGATGATATCGATGAGGCCCTCCCTGGCCCAGGAACCAACGGCGTGGCCGGGGCCTCGATACGGCGCCTCAGGAGGCTTGTTGGTGAGTACGCATATGGCCTCCCACTTATAGTTAGGGATTTTGTAATGATTGGGAAGGTAGGCTATAATTATCCCCACCCAGCTATTGGGGACCCACGGATAGAGGGCATAGGCACCGATGTCGTCTATGACACGGGCTCGAAGGCCCAGTATGGTTCCATCGTTTTTTACTGCGGCCTCGATCTCCACGATGTGCTCCCGGGCCTGGCTACAAGCCGTAAGGTTTTCCCGCCGGTCTTCGATCCACTTAACCGGCACCCCCAGCTCTATAGACATTAGGCAAACCGCCAGATCTCCCGGATAGATCTGCCCCTTTTGTCCGAAGGCACCTCCCACATCGGGGACGATGACGCGAACCTTATTCTCCGGCAGGTGGAAAATGTCGGCCAGGATGTTCCTTTGGGGGTAGGTCCACTGGAGCGAACCCCAAACGGTGAGGTTTCTAGCCCCTGGGTTCCAGTGGGCTATCATGCCCCGGCATTCCATAGGTACATGGGTGCAGCGCTGATGCCGGAACGTCTCCTTTATTATGCGATCCGCCTTGCGATACGCCTCGTCTATATCGCCGGCATTGCCCTCCTCATAGGATATGATGTTGTCATTTAGGTGGTCATGGATGGGAACACCTTCTCCCCTGGCTGCCTTCTCCGGGTCCACCTCCACTGGCAAAGGCTCGTACTGCACCTCTATCAGCTCCAGGGCATCCTCGGCCACGTACCTATCAGTGGCGACCACCACGGCAACTGCATCTCCCACCATGCGAACCTTATCCACCGCCAGTGGGGTTACCTCTAGGGGTTTAACTCCTGGAAACCCATCTCCTATTCGTAGGGGCCGAACTCTGGAGTTCAACTCCTGTCCAGTCCGTACTGCCAATACACCGGGTAAATTCTTGGCTTTGCTGGTATCTATCTCTTTTATATAGGCGTGGGCATAGGGACTGCGGAGGAAAGCGGCGTGAGCCATGCGGGGAAACTGAATATCATCGATGTAATTCCCATAGCCGGTAACGAGTTTACGGTGTTCGACAGGCTTAATTCTGGCCCCGACAGATCTGGATTTCACAGTAGATTCGGCCATGAAACACTCCTTTAGCCACCAGTTGACTCAAGCTTGGTTATGGCTGCCTTAACCGATGATACGATGTCATGATAGCCGGTACAACGACACAGGTTGCCTGATAGTCCCACCCTTATCTCTTTATCCGAGGGGTTGGGGTTGTCGCGAAGAAAGGCGTATATACTCATGATGAATCCTGGGGTGCAGAAACCGCACTGAAGGCCGTGGTTTTCCCAGAAGGCTTCTTGGATGGGGTGAAGCTGCTCTCCTGTAGCCAGCCCCTCTACAGTCATTATTTCGGCACCATCGGCCTGGACGGCAAACAGCAGACAACTACGGACAGCCGCACCGTTGAATAGGATTGTGCAGGCGCCGCAGACGCCATGCTCGCAGCCCAGATGAGTGCCGGTGAATCCCAGGTCTATCCTGAGAAAGTCGGCCAGGCTTTTGCGCGGCTCCACCAAGCCCTCGTATTCTGTTCCGTTGACCGTCATCCGAAGGGCTCTTCGTTCAGCCATGTTGGTCTTCCCCCTTAGCCCTCTCCAGGGCTATCTTCAGGGCTCTGCGAAGGAGCACCCCGGTGACATGCCGGCGGTACTCAGCAGAGGCGTGGACATCGGATTCCGGCTCTATCTCCTCCATGGCCTGCCCAGCCGCCTGCTCTATAATTTCGTCCTCGACCTTGCTACCTACCAGTTTATTTTCCGCCTGGGGAGTTCGCACAGGCGTCCCTCCCACTCCTAGGAAGGCGATACCGGCATCGGTACAAGCTCCTATCTGGTCCAGGGTTAGATGGGCGGCGATACCTACCAAAGCGAAGTCGCCGTGCCGCCGGCTGACTTTCAAAAAGGCCGATCCTCTCCGTGCTGGCCACGGTGGGAACCTAATCTCTTGCAAAAGCTCCGATGGCTCCATGGAGGTGGTAAAGTAAGTTACAAAGAAATCCTCTGCTGGTATCACCCTTTCACCCTGGGAGCTAGCTACTATGAGCTCGGCGCCTAGGGCGCTGACCACTGCAGGGATATCGGCGGCGGGGTCGGCGTGAACCAGACTACCCCCCATGGTGCCCCGATTCCTGATCTGGAAATTGGCGATGTTGGGAACGGCCTCAAACAGAAGAGGACATCGAGAGCGAACCAGGGGGGAGTTTTCTACGGTCCGCTGCCGGGTCAGCGCCCCGATAGCTAAGCCGCCGTCATTATCCCGGACGTAATCCAGCTCTCCTACTCGGTTGATATCGATGATACATCTTGGGCGGACGAGGCGCATATTCATCATGGGTACCAGGCTCTGGCCACCTGCCAGTGCCTTGGCCTCATCGCCGTACTCCTCCATCAACGTCAATGCCTCGGGCAGGGTCGAGGGAGAGAAGTAATCGAAACTTGCAGGCTTCATAGATCTTATCCCTTGATCCCACCGTGCCCAAAGGAATTTAATTCCTTTTCTAACGCCTTGAAGAATTGCCCCGACAGCAGCTTGGCAATGCCACCCAGAACCCTTTGGCCTACTCCGGCTATCTTGCCACCCACTTGAGCCTCTATCAAGTACGAAAGACGGGTCTTATCACCCTCGCCTTGCAACGACAGAAGGCCTTCGGCATTCACAAAGCCGAGTAGCCCTTCACCTTTCACCCTTATTTTGTATGAAGATTCGGGTACTTTGTCTGAGATTATCACCTCTCCCTCATACCTCCCCTTAATCGCTGCTATCCCCAGCTCCATCACCATCTTATATTCCGAATCACCCTTCGGTTCGAGAAGTTGACAGCCAGGGGTGCACTTGGCCAGCACCCTGGGGTCGTTTAGAGCGGCCCAGACCTGGGCTGGAGGGCTATTTATTAGGGTGTTCCCCTTAATCTCCATCAGGCCCTCAGCTTTACTCCTTGATGCTTCCTGCCCACTTCCTGGGGGACAATTATAGCACGCCCAACCTGCGCAGGGTCAACGCCAACACCTAGTAGTTGAAGGTTCTTTTCTTCGCCCGGCGGTAGTCTACACTGGTGTTAAGGTCTGTCAACACGATGGGCGAGTCCATTGTCACCTCCCACAACTCCCCTCGGTGTCTTTCGATGACCTCTCGGATCCCTTTTCTCTCCTCAGAGATGGCCAAGAGCTCGGGGATCAGCGATGCATCGAACACTGGGGGATGTCCGTATTGGCCCCGGTAGCTGGGCACCGAGATGGTATGGCCTCCCTGCCAGTGCTCATCGAGGAGTCGTTGGAGGACCTCTCGAGGCCGTGGCTGGTCCACAGCCAACAGCAGGATCATGTGGGGTGTCCCTCGGAAGTTACGCAGCCCGGCCTTGATGGAGGTGGTCTTGCCCTTGAGATAGTGGGAGTTGATGACTACATGAACCTTAGGCGATTTGATGGTCTGGTGGATCAGCGGAATAAATGTGTCGGCTCTATGGCCCAGCACCACCACGATCTCTTGAATAGACGTGTCGGCGAGCTGTTTGATCTGGTACTGTAATAGGGGCACGCCCTCCCAATCCAGCAACTGCTTGGCCTCGCTCATACGCGTGGACTCGCCGGCCGCCAGCAGGACAGCTCCTGCCCTCATCTCGGGCGTCGATTTCCCTTCAGGAAGGGCCTCTCTTCTTGCTTGTGAAACTTGGTGTCTACTCATGTAAATGGTTCATGCAGCAATGGAATCCAAATTAGAGGCATGTCAGCACGTTCGCGTCAAGGGGGGCCAAGAAACAAGATCCTCGGCGGAAACCCTCCTTTAGCCTCCCAGTTCTAGAGTCCGAAGGGGTATAGGAGCTACTTTCTCGCCTTGGCGACCAATTGCTTCGCCTTGTCCAGCATCTTCCGATCCATGGTCATGGAGGAGCCATCCCCTCCACATTTGACCGCCAGGATTTCAGCCATGATGCTTATGGCGATCTCCTCGGGGTTCCTGCCCCCCAGGTTTAGCCCCACCGGTGCCCGGATCTCCCTAATGCGCTCCTCAGGGATCCCCTGTCTAATCATGTCCCGGTAGATGAGGATCGCCTTGCGTTTGCTTCCCAGGAGGCCCACATAGCCGGCCCGAGACTTGGCTGCCTCGATAAGGGCCAGGTCGTCCAGTTTGTGACCCCGGGTGGCCACGATGACATAGCAGTTGGGAGTCATCTTAAGATTGCGTAGGCCTACGGCGAAGTCCTCCACGATGATCTCGTCGGCATCGGGAAACCGCTCCTTATTGGCATACATGGGCCGGTCATCGACGATGACCACTCTGAAGCCCAGGAACTTGGCCACGGTGTAAAGCGCCTTGCCCACGTGTCCACCGCCGGCAATGACAACGGTGGCGGGAGTAGTGAAGGTTTCCAGATACACTTTGGCGCCTTCCTCACTCTTCACCCATCCCTCGCGGCCCGTGGGCATGAGTTCCAGGGCAACATCTATGGACCTGGCATCCAGCTTTGGGTCGCCCAGGGTTCGGACGGTGCTCCCGTCGGCGCGAATAAAAAGCTTGGCGCCGCAGGCTCCGTTGTCGGGGCCGGGGTTAGCCAGCGTAGCCAGGGCCCGGTCGCCCCTACCATCGTAGGCCATCAGGATCTCATCGAACAGGGAGAGCATCTGTGGCTGCTCACCCATGGGGTCTATGAGTATTTCCATGGTCCCGCCACATACTAGGCCGTCCCTGGCCGCTATATCCTCGTTCAGCACGAATTGTCGAAGCTGGGTGCCCCTCTTTTCTTCCAGGATAACCTTAGCCTCAGCCCAGACATCAGCCTCGATGCAGCCGCCGCCCAGGGTGCCGACCGCAGTGCCGTCCCGCCGCACCAGAAACTTGGCGCCCGGCTTCTGGGGCGTGGAGCCCTTGGTCCCCACCACTGTGGCCAGGACGAAGGGTTCGCCCTTTCCCAAGAGTCGTTTCGCTTCCTCAAAGATCTCCCGCATATCCCCTCCGGGTTCTAAGTCCGCTTCACCCCACTTCAGTATTTTCAGGCTATTATACCATCAGTAGCTGTCTTTACCCAAATTGGATGCTATTATGAAATCGCAAAAGAAGAAGCGATGCCAGGGGATACCTTGGGCATGGCGGAGTGGCTTCCAAGAGGCTGAAAAAATGGGGTGATAGTACCTTGGAAGAGAAGCATGTAGTAACCTGCTTTCTGGAGCATCGGGGGAAGATAGCCATATTTCTACGCAGCCAACAGGTGGGAACTTATAGGGGGAGATGGGCGGGCATAAGTGGCTATATCGAGCCGGGCACCACCCCTTATAAGCAGGCTCTCCAGCAGCTCAAAGAGGAGGCGGGGTTGGGGGAGGGGGATGTCAGCCTGGTTAAGGAAGGGGCACCCTTAGAGGTGGTGGATGAGGGGATTGATAGAAAATGGGTGGTTCATCCCTACCGATTTGCGGTTCTAGAGCCGGCAAGGATAAGGATGGACTGGGAGCATGTGGAGATGAGGTGGATCAATCCCGAGGAGTTGGTGCAGTATGAGACAGTGCCTAGATTGGCGGAAACCTGGGAGAGGGTGGCCGAATAATTAGCTAGACTTTAGTTTCACAAAAAGAAGAATTGCCTAAATCA
>JAZGDP010000043.1:0-2950 GCA_036477885.1 Dehalococcoidia bacterium | reverse complement strand
AATATTCCCTTTCTTGGATAGAGACCTTATTCGCTTTATACCAGTGGTCTTATTTTTACTCCATTTAGGGTTTCTTAACATCTCCCATATTTGCTATATGCCGTAAGAAATTGGTACTATTGGTCATCATTCCGAGGGACACAGAGTTAATAGAGATCATCTAGTTGTGCCTCTCTACAACGTTCCAGATCTGCCATTTGGGAAATAACGGCCTGTTTTTCCCAACCCCTCGTGGTCTCTTTAGCTACACTTCCCCCTGCACTAATCATCTTGTGAATGCTGACAAATTCTAACCCTGCATTTTGAAGCGTCAAATTCAGTCGTATGAATAGAGGCTGTGCTTGACTAATTTGAGGTGCTTTCTCTAAGATACCATCACATCCTCAATTTAACTTAGCGGCTCTTCGGAGGTGACCCATGAATACAAAAGCCTTCTTGCTTATTGAGGCGACGGTAGGAAATTCACTTAGAATACTAAACTCCCTCAAACGGGTAGAAGAGGTGAAATCCGTCGATGCCGTAACAGGTCCCTACGACCTCATCGCTATATTGGAGGCACAGGACCTAAACGGTATTTCAAATATCGTGGCTAACAAAGTGCACACTGTCGACGGCGTGGTAAGAACCGGGACCTAGCCAGCACGGTGTTAAAGGTGGCTCACCACGGCAGTAAGACCTCCACCACCTCCGATTTCCTCTCTGTGGTGGACCCCGAAATAGCGGTGATCTCCGTTGGGGTAGAAAACCCCTTTGGACACCCCCACGCCGACACCATGAATACCCTAGAGGGTGTAATAGAGGAGGAGCGAATATATCAGACGGCTCAGCACGGTACCATAGAGGTGGAGACCGACGGCAACAAGCTGTGGGTGCAGACGGAGCGGTGAAAGCCTAGTTCAGTCTACCCAGAGGTGGGGGGTTAACATTTATCCTTGACTGAGAATCAGCTTCAGGAAAGGCATCCCATTTTCCATTTTTGGCTCCCTTTCCATTTAGCCTCAGTTCTCCATTCTTGCCCTTTTAGAGCCAATATTGATGGTCTGTAGCAAGACGGATTTAACGGCAAATTACGCCCTTGAGGCAACGAGGCCCCTTGACTTCTTTCAGGAAATGACTTAGAATAATTGTGTGAAACATTGCACAATAACTCTAAAGAGGGAGGTGCGTCAAGCCCAACATTATCCAATCTCTCTGGGCCTTTATGGGCCAGGCTTTTGTTAGCCGGTCCCATTTTGAAGATTACCTTGGGAACCTCCACAAGGATGGCTCCCAAGGCAGTCCCACAAGATCCGAGGCTATAAAGGACTACCAGAGTACTCTAAGGGCTAGATATCCGTGGTAGAGGCCCTTAACTATATCTGTTTCTACCACAGAGGGGCCCCCTAAAGCAGGGGGCCCTTTACTTTCTTATGGGTTATCGTAGCCGGGCCTCTATCCTACAAGCCCAATTTATCGCATTTTATAAGGACAGAGCAGCCGCTGGACAGATAAGCTCGTAAGCGAATAATATAGCCTTAGCTATTATCCGTTAAAAGGACTATCTGCCATGGCCAAAAAGCTATTCCCCACTACCCTTGTGGGCTCCATGCCCCGTCCTCAACATATCAAGGACCTGGTTCAAGAACGGCTGCCTAAAGGGCTTGTAGACGAACAGTTCCAACGACTGATGGATGAGGCGGTGCCCTTTATTATCCAGATGCAGGAGCTGGCAGGGCTGGATATCGTCTCCGATGGGGAGTGGCGGCGCACATCCTATAGCGATGTCATTGCAGATATATGCCAAGGGTTTAAGTTTGTTATGAAAGAGGAGTTTGGTCGGCAGGAGCCCTGGCTGGTGGTAACGGATGAGCTCTACCCTCGAAACCCAGGCCTGCTGGCAAGGGAGGCCAGATTTCTGAAATCTCACACTCAGCGGGAAATCAAGGTCGCCCTCCCATCCCCCTATCTTCTGGGGCAGCGGATGTGGGACCCAGAGGTCTCTAAAAAGGCATATCCCACAAGAAAGGCGTTTACTGAGGCCCTCGTGCCGGTCCTGCGGCAGGAGTTGATAGCCCTAAGGGATGAAGGTGTTGACATCGCTCAATTTGATGATCCCCACCTCTGTCTCTTCGTGGACTCCAACATTCGCAGCACCTATGAAAACCCGGATGAAGAGATGGACTATTGTATAGAGATGCTCAATGGCATTGTTGATGGCGTAGAGGGAATAAAGCTGGCTCTTCACCTGTGTCGGCGCTACAAAGGGCGCTCGGGATGGGTGGGGGAGGGGGGATACGAGCCTATCCTCCCCGCTTTAAGGAAACTGAAATTCAACATAATCATGATGGAGTTTGCCATGCCCAAGGCGGGCGATAAAAGAGTCTTGAAGGAGCTGCCGGAGAATCTCCATATTGGGCTAGGATGTGTAGACTGCCGCAACCCCCGCATAGACACCCCGGAGGAGATAGTATCCAGGGTAAAACAGGCGTTGGAATTTGTGGCTCCTGAGCGGCTTATCCTCCATCCAGATTGCGGGTTTGCCCCGGGAAGCGCCTCGGATATTCCCATCGATGAGGCATACCGGAAGCTGCGCAGCCAGGCTATCGCCGCAGAGAGGCTGCGAAATGAGTATGCCTAGCCCAGGGAGCATCGCTGAAGGAGAGGCCCATGCCTGGAGCGAGTTCCCGCACCTTTTTCGTCAACGGTAAGCCAACCCTCTTAAATTGTTCCTGGAACATAGTTGAGATACAATGAGAACGCACAGCTAACAAAAGCAGCCACTCATGAGAAGAATTGAAGCAGAACTCCCAGCGTATGGCGCTGTAGTGATCAGCGCCTTTATTCTGGTCTACATGATCCTTGTCATAGGCTCCTTCACTATAGGGATACTGCTGCCCTCCATGTCCAAGGAGTTGAATTTGTCGCCAGTACAGCAGGGGTGGCTTGGCTCCTCGACGATGATGGCCAGCGT
>JAZGDP010000042.1:0-4576 GCA_036477885.1 Dehalococcoidia bacterium | reverse complement strand
ATTGGCTTCGAGATTGTGGAACCAGACATCACAGCTCCTGAGATCACTGTTGAGGGCGTCACCGATGGGCAGCAGTCCTCCGAAGCGTTAACCATCACCTATAGCGCCACCGATGATACTGACCCTGACCCCAGTGTGAGCGCCACGCTAAGCGGGGAGACCTTCGCCTCGGGGAGCGAGGTCGGTGAAATAGATCAATACGAGCTGGTGGTAACCGCCGAGGACGCCAGCGGCAATCAATCTGAAGTAATCATTGGCTTCAAGATTGTGTAGCCCTAATCTTCCTGCCTCCCAATTACCCCACAATTAAATTTGTTAGTCCCCTTTTTAACTGCCTAAAAACCGTGCCACTCCTCTCTTGACTTAGTAGAACATATGTACTACTCTATATAACATCTCGTAGCCTTTGGGAGGTGGATTTGACATACCTTTTGGAAGCTATAGTCCTGTCCCTATATGGGGTCACTGCCCTCAGCAGCGGGTTTAACGCCCTCTATTTCTGGCACTATCGTTCCCAACATAAGAGACGTCGTCTAGGGGCCCTAGTGTTATCCCTGGTCAGCTCGGCCACCCTTGTCCAAAGTTTCTACTTAGGCTTATACCTCTTTTTTTCGTCTCCAGAGGGCCAGCGGATCCGTTCCGCCCGACTCCATGCCCTGGCTCATAGTAGGCCTATTGCCCTTGATAGGCTCCCTGCTGGTTACCGCATTAATCATTAGACAGATTAGAAACAATAGAGATCATCGAGGTGAATAATAGGAGATGATTACGTTAGCCCAGGCGATCAAGAAGAAGCACTGGGACCTCACCGCCCTGAGCCTCCTTCTGGGGATGCTGGAGGTGGCCTCAAAGCTCCCCCAGGATACCCTTATCGGCCTCCTTGAGGCTCTAGAAGGAGACGGGGGTGGCAAAAAGAGGTAAGGGTATTCCCGCCAGACGCCCCAGGAAAAAGGAGAGGAACGGCTTCTACTCCACCATCCTGAGCGAGGCGGAGAGAGTGCTTCTCAGTCAAGCTCAAGAGGCAGAAGGCCTAGATGAGGAGATAGCCCTTCTGAGGTTAAGGCTTAAAAATCATCTGGAGGAGCATCCCGACGACCTGAGTCTCCTGCTAAGGGGAATGGAGACCCTGGTGAAGATGGTGGGGGCCAACTATCGCCTCTCCAAAAAGTCCAGGGATGACCTAAGCGAGGCCATCCACGGGGTCCTAACAGGCGTAGGGGATGCCCTCTGGCCGGAGGACCTGCGTGGGGCCTGAGGAACTGAAAAAGGCTATAAGAAGATTCAAGAGGCCTAAAAAGAAGGCGAGTCTATCGGAGATAAATCTGTCGCCGGAGTCCACCTTCGATGCTCTCATGGAGGAGCGTCTTCAACAACTGGAAAGACAGAT
This sequence comes from Dehalococcoidia bacterium, assembly GCA_036477885.1. Taxonomy (GTDB): domain Bacteria; phylum Chloroflexota; class Dehalococcoidia; order JAZGDP01; family JAZGDP01; genus JAZGDP01. Next base: position 3,189 of record JAZGDP010000042.1, on the reverse strand, counting down.
AGGAGAGGTCAGATCGAGAGTCAATTGGCTTTTCCTCCTTATAGTAGGGGCAGCCACAGCGGATATCATAAGCCGATTCACGGGATAAAGGCATGCCCATTAGGCACAAGCTGAGGCCTTATCAGGTGGAGATAGGGAGAGCGATATTGGACAGCGTGTTACATCATAAAGGTCTCACCTTCTCAGTGGAGATGGCCCGGCAGGGCGGGAAGAACGAGCTTTCGGCCCAACTGGAGGTGTTATTGCTCACCTTGTATATGAGAAGCGGTGGCAACGCCGTCAAGGCCGCCCCCACCTACAAGCCCCAGACGGTGACCAGCATCATCAGGCTCAAGGAGAGACTGGACGACGCCGGCTACGGTAACCTATGGGTCTCCGAGGTAGGTTACATCATCCGCCTGGGTCGGGCCAGGCAGATGTTCTTCAGCGCCGAGGAGTCCAGCCACGTGGTAGGGGCCACCGCCGATATCCTTCTGGAGATGGACGAAAGCCAGGATATCTCCAAGGAGAAGTACTCCAAGGAGTTCAAGCCCATGGGGGCGGCCACCAACGTTACCACCGTCCACTACGGCACCCCCTGGGATGATGCAACCTTGTTGGAGGAGGTGAAGCAGACCAACCTGGAGCTGGAGCACAAGGACCGCATAAAGCGCCACTTCCAGTACGATTGGCAGGAGATAGCCAAGTATAACCCTAACTATCTCCAGTATGTGGATGGGGAGCGTCAGAGGCTGGGGGAGGGCCACCCTCTGTTCCAGACCCAGTACGCCTTGAAGCTAATAAGGGGTGGCGGGGGGATGATAAGCCCATCCCAGCGGGCACAGATGCAGGGGGAGCACCCCAGGCTTCATGGGCCCTTGGGCAGGGAGATATACGTGGCGGGAATAGATCTGGCGGGGGAGGCGGAGGAGGCCCAGGATGCTGCCCTAAGAGCCTTAAAGCCCAGGAAGGACTCCACTGTCGTAACTATAGGTCAACTGGACTTCTCCATCTGCGATGAAGTCATCAGAGAGCCTCGGATGAAGGTGGTGGAGCACTATTGGTGGACGGGACGTCCCCACCCCTCCCTCTACTCCCAGCTTGTGGATATCCTGCGCAATGTATGGCACTGCAAGCGGGTGGTGGTGGACTCCACCGGAGTAGGTGAAGGTGTGACCAGCTTCCTGGGGAAGGCGTTGGGAAGCTCCATAGTAGTCCCGTTTCAGTTCACCGCCTCCAGCAAGTCTCGACTGGGTTTCGAGCTTCTCGCCGCCATCAACTCGGGCAGGGTGAAGATGTACGCCCCGGATAGCTCGGAGGAATGTCAAGAGTTCTGGCGCCAGGTGGAAAAGGCCCAGAGCTTTTATAGGCCCAACCAGACCATGAACTTCTATGTGGGCCCCAAGGAGGGGCACGATGACTTTCTCATGAGCCTGGCCCTTCTGGTGGAGGCCTCCCACTACACCCCCCGCACCGCCCAGGGACGCTTTAGAGAGGGATATGTTCTATGAAGAAAGGGATTTGCCGATGTACACCAAGGAACGAGACGGCCGGGAGGATAACCTTCCGGAGCACATCCGCTATCGAGACGAGGGGTGCGATTGGTTCTCCTCTTGCATCAACTGTCCCCTCCCTCGCTGTCGCTTCGACGAGCCGGGGTGGTATCAGCAGGAGCTCAGGGAGCGGCGCAACCAGCAGCTTCTACAGGTAAGGAGGGTGGATGGTAAGAGCGCCGCGGAGCTGGCTAAGATGTTCAGAATAAGCAAACGCACCGTTCACAGAATCATAAGAAACGCCCATGGGGAGGACAACTATGCCTGAATTAACGCTGCCTCAAAAATTGGCCCAGATGGATGCCGACCGCATCAGAGACTATCGGGAGAACCTGGACTTTTACAACGGCGTCCAGTGGCTGGGCGCATCCCGCCGCCGGGAGAGGCGGCTCACCCTCAACTACGCTAAGACCTTTGTGGACAAGATTACCTCCTACCTCATGGCAGAGCTGAGCTTTAACCTGGAGCCCCTGGATACCTCCGATGAGTCCAAGGAGCGGGCTCGGCAGGCGGAGCTGACCCTTCACGAGGTCTACCAGTTCAATAATCTGAAGCAACTGGACTTCGATACCGAGCTGGACACCGCCATCCTGGGAGACGGAGCCTACAAGGTAACCTGGGATACCCAGGAGCAACAGGTAAGGGTGTCCGCCCCCGATGTCCAGGGCCTCTTCGCCTGGTGGGTGGGAGACGACGTGGGGAGGGTTTGGAGGGTGGCCAGCCGCTACAAGCTATCGGCCGAGGAGATCGAACAGCTTTACGGCATGAAGGCCCCCACCTCAGGGAGAAACTGGACCTCCATCAATGCCAAAAAGGAATCGACGGTGGTGGAGGTGTGGACCGCCTCTCGGTTCGAGCTGTGGATAGACGATATCCTGCTGGAGGAAAAACCCAACCCCTACGGCTTCATCCCCTTCGTCATATATCCCAACCTGAGGGAGCCCAAGAAGTTCTGGGGCGTCTCCGATATCCCGGCCATAATGGAGCCGGCCAGAGAGCTCAACCGAGCCCTGTCCCAGCTATCCATGATACTAGAGCTTTCGGGCAACCCCATCGCCGTGCTGGAGAATATCGAGAGCGCCCAGGACATCGCCGTCCAGCCAGGGGCGGTGTGGGAGCTGCCCGAGCGGGCCAAGGCCTATCTGCTGGACCTGCTCCAGGGAGGGGGCGTGCGCCTCCACACCGACTACATTGACCTCATCTACCGGGCCATCCATGATCTCTCGGAGACCCCCCGCACCTCCTTCGGGGACAACCGCCAGGGGCTTTCCGGCATAGCGCTAGAGATGGAGATGAACCCCCTCATTCAGAAGGTGAAGCGTAAGAGGCTCATCCGCGGCGCCGTCTACAGCCGACGCAGCGACATGATTCTGCGGATCCTGGAGCAGAAGCGAGGGCTGAAGCTGCGCCCTCTGCGCTACGAGACGGTGTGGGGATCGGTGCTGCCCCAGGACCGGGGCCGGCTGGTGCAGGAGGAGGAGACACTGGTCAAAGCGGGGATACACAGTCGGCGGCGCGCCATGGACACCCTGGGTGTCCCAGACCCCCAATCCGAATTCCAGCAGTGGCTGGAGGAGGAAGAGAAACTAGGATCTTGACCTTAACTTCATTAAATAATCATGAAGTTGATCTCGTTCCGATTCAGTAGTGGAAAATA
>JAZGDP010000041.1:0-6246 GCA_036477885.1 Dehalococcoidia bacterium | reverse complement strand
CATGCTTCCATCCCAAGTAGCCGGTGAGGATTAACACTCCTTTGTCGTGGATTTTACCGCTGAGCTGAGACTCCCTCTCGATGTTGATCACCCCGCTGCGGCCCATATATATTCGGGCGGTGATGCGGGATGGCTTGCCAAAGCTGAAATCCCCCAGATCGTAGACAGATAGGCCGTTGATTTGCCCCGCCACGGCGCCCTTCACATCTACCATTATGGTGCCATCGACAATGAGCTCGTTAATCCTCTCCGATATCAGGTTGGACCGGTATATCTTCTCATCGATGGCCTTCTTAACGTGCTCGCCGTTAACCAGCTCGCTGTCCTCCTTTTGTGCCCAGTAATCGGCCTCAATGAGAATGTCCTTGATAAGGCCAAAGCGAGTGGAGAGCTTTTCTTGGTCTCCCACCATTCTTACAGCATGCTCCAGGACCTTGGCTACCCCAGAGCGGTGAAAATGCCTAAGGCCCTCTCTTTCACAGCACGCACATATGAAGCCGGAGTAGGCCTCTAAGTTCTCTGGGGTGCGCTCGATCTGATTGTCGAAGTCGGCCTTTACCTTAAAAACCTCCCAGAAATCCTCGTCGTAGGCCGAAAGGAGGCGATAGATGAGGTTATCCCCTGTGAGCATCACTTTTACATCGATGGGCATGGGCTGAGGTTTGAGGCCATGGGGGGCAATAAGGCCAAACTGCTCGACGGGGTCCTCCAGGCTGACCTCCTTGTTCTTTATCGCTCGCTTTATCGCCTCCCATACCCCGGGTGTGATCAATACATCCCGGGCGTTCAGCACCAGGTAACCACCGTTGGCCAAGCTCAAGGCACCAGCCTTTAACATGGTATGATCGGTGACGAAGGCTCCCATGATGAAGCGGCGATCGATCTTACCGAAGATGTTGCCGAAGGTAGGGTTACTCTCAATTACGATGGGGGGACCGGTGCTCTCTATATTATCCACATAGACGTTCACTTGAAAGGGAAGAAATATGTCCCTTTCCTTGGGTATTGGTATGACTTGCGCTGGCGGTTGGGGAGAGGGGGAGGTATCCTGATCTCGGAAAAGGGGTATGTTATCTAAGGTAAAAGAGCGGATATTCTCCAGGTAGCGTACTATGTCGGGCGAATCCGTGTAGTCTTTAAGCAGCTCGTTGATGAGCTTCTCAATGGCGAAGCCTCCTACCCGACGGTCTAGATCTTTGATCCTTTCCTTGGTGTCCTTCTGTAAACTCTGGGCTTTTTCCAGAGTCTCATTTACCCGCTTCATGAACTCAGCACGCTTGGCTTCTATAGCTTCTTTCTCCTCTTCCTTTAGGGTGGCGTATTGAGCCTGAGTAGCGGGCTTATCGTCGATCAAAGGTATGAGTATCACTCCCATGGGGGAGGGCTGGATGGTGAATCCCTCCTCTTTAGCCTCCTTTTCCAATTGCTGGAGGAGCTGACGGTGCTTTTCCTGTCCCTCCTCCATGGTACGTTTGCTCTCGGATTCATATTCTTCTCCCGAGAAGACTTTGGCGATTTCACTCTTCAAGGCCTTGAGAAGTTCCTCCATCTGATTTTTCAAGGCCTTCCCCTTACCCTTGGGCAGTTGGACTATCTGGGGTTTATCTGGATCGGTGAAATTGTGGATGTAACACCAGTCGTTGGGGATGGGTAAGATGCCCAATGCCCCCTTGGACTTTATGAGGCCCTCCAGATGGGACTTAATAGCTGATGCCCTGCCTGTCCCTGTCAGCCCGGTGACAAATATGTTGTATCCGGGCTTGTCTACAGATAGGCCGAACTCTATGGCTCTGATGGCCCGGTTTTGTCCTATGAACTCCTGCAAGGGGGCAATGTCTTTGGTACAGTCGAACTTAAACACTCCCGGATCACACTGCCAGCGGAGTTCCTTCACGGTAACTTTGTGATCACCAGAGTTCATTTTCATCTCTCATCGATAGCCCTTTGAATTTGATGGCGATTTGTGAACTAAGATGGTAGATAAATTATACCACAGGGCATGCTACCTTTAATGCCGTTACAGCTAGTCCAGCGTAAGCTATCGGGCGCAGACCGGAAAATGATAGAATAGGCCCTGAGGAGGACTTCAAGTAGGCTCTGGGAGGGCATTTGATGATGAAGAAATCCCTGGCTTTGGCTATAGACCTAGGGGGCACATCCATTAGAGGAGCCTTAATCCAGCCTGATGGGACTGTCTTGGAGCACTGTTACACTGACACTCCTAAGTCAGACAATCCCCATGTGATCATTGGAGAGGTCAACCGACTGGCTCAAGGGTTGTTGGAGAAGGAGGATATCGGACTCATTGCAGGTATTGGGGCATCGGTGCCGGGGCCAGTCGATCCTCGTAAAGGGGTAATTTATAGGCCCCCCAATCTGCCGGGCTGGACGGAGGTGCCTATTAAGAAGATATGGGAGGAGGAGTTCGGGCTCCCTGTGCGGGTGGGGAACGACGCTAACTTTGCCGCCTTGGGAGAGCAGCGCTTTGGCGCGGGAAGAGGAGTCGACGATTTAATCTATATTACGGTGAGTACAGGTATAGGTGGGGGCATCATCGTCGGCGGACATCTTTTAGAGGGTGCTACGGGAATGGCGGGGGAGGTGGGGCACATGACCATTATGCCCGATGGCCCTCCCTGCAACTGTGGCAACCGGGGCTGTCTGGAGGCCTTGGCTTCGGGCTTGGCCATCGCTCGCATGGCTCAGGAACGCCTTAGCAGGGACAGATCCTCAGCCATCTCTTGTATGATAAATAGCCTGGAGGAGGTCACCGCTGAGACGGTTGCCAAAGCCGCTTCAAAGGGTGATTCATTGGCCTTGGAGATTATGAAGGAGGCGGCGGGTAACCTGGGTATAGGAGTAGCCAATTTAGTGCAGATATTCAACCCCCAGCTGGTGATTATAGGGGGAGGAGTATCCAAGGCAGGCAAGATGCTCTTGGGCCCGGTGCAGGAAGCGGTGCGAGAGAGGACGATGCCAAGCCTGAGGGAGGGCTTGAAAATTGTGACCTCTGCTCTGGGCGATGACGCTTGCCTTATGGGAGCGGCCGCTTCAGTGTGGAAGCGGCATAGAGGTGCTGATTAACGGCCAAAGGAGATGCAGCCGAAATGGATGCTCTCTTCAAAGGAGCTTATTCCTCTTTTTGACCTTCACGGCGTCGTTTAAGGAACTCCTCCAGGGATTTGATTATCTCGTCGGTCTTTAATGGCTCCCTTAGCTCCGCCTCCTCCTGGTGTTCCTCCAGTTCCCTTACATATTCCCTTAATCTGGGGTCCTGGCTCAAGGCCCGGTCCAGTTGCTGGTCCAGCTCCTCTCCTCTGCTTTTGATGTCATCCAGATCCAACTCCAAGTCCAGCATTTGAGTAAGCTTGGAAAGGATGCTGTACCAGGCCTTGTGGTTGGCCACCTGGATATAGTGAGGCGTGCCGCTCCACAGGCTTATGGCCTCTATGTTTCTCTCCTTAAAAGCGGTCAAGAAAGAGGTGTGAATGCTGGTGGGGCCCTGATAGTCGGTCAACTGCAGATCGTATTTCTCTAACTCACCTTTAAGGCGCGAGTCGGAATAGGCTACCGCAACCCTAGGCATGGAAGTATGGGGTATGGCGTTGTAAAAGCCGCCAATGTTGTAAGATCGCACTACTTTAAACTCCTGAGCCAGGTCAAGGAACATGTTCATAAACTCCTGCCAGCGCAAATTCGGCTCCGTCCCAAGGAATAGAAGAAGGTCGTGGGCCGACTTTTTGTTCTGCCAGTAGAAGAATTCGTTAGTGGGCATCTCATGCTCCAGTACCATTCCCTCTTCTATCTGGGTTTCAGGCCTGGAGATGGTGAATACGTAGAAGGGTTCTGGGTCTATTTCGGCAAACTTTTTAGCCCCCAGCTGTTTGATGAGGTAAGCCACTATCCCGGTGGAGACCTCGCCACCGTTGGCCCATCCGCCGAACCCCAATACTAGCACTGGCGCTTTGAGAGTAGGCTTCTCAAATATGCGTATCTTTTCCATAGTTTCTTGCCCTGAAATATAAACTCCAGTTCGAGTATATCAGGAACTATCGATATAGGCTAGGGGTTGTTGCCCTCCAGGCATCCCTAAAGTATTATCTATTATAATGGGGTATCCAGTGAAGGAGGGGAATATGGCAGGGAAATCACGGCTATCTATAAATCGCAAGCTAGACTATGCGAGGGCGGGAGTGGTGTTTCAAATCCAGGTGGAGTTGCCTGAAGAGCGAGCCGCCCATCGGGGTGCATCTTTAAATATAGAGGTGGTGGAGATCGACAGTGGGAATAGGGTATCTTTTGAGGAGGAGGTGTGCCCGGTGTTGGCCGATTTCGTGCCCGGCTTCGTGCGGTGGCTGGGCCGGAAGGGAGTCAGCGCTCAGGCGGGCGAAGGCGTAATCACGGGCACATTTGATAAAAAGTTGGCCATCGACCGTATAAAGGGCACCACCGAGGAGGTTTGCGAGCTGATTAACAGTCGCTTCTCTCTCTATACCGAGGGGATTTTGGAGAAGGCCCCGGTGTAAAGTAGCACATGATGGACTAGGCCCAATTTTGGGGGGAGGCAGGAGGGCGTTAATTAGCCGTAAGGGAGACAAATTGTAGCTTCACTCAACGTCGCAGAGGAATACGGGGGGCCAGTGGAACAGGGTTACGTTGGCACCCCGCCCCACGGTGTCCTGGGCCATCTCTAAGGCGGTGTTCAGGCTGGGCGCCGTCTCGTAGCCCAGTGTGCGGGCCACATCTTTATCCTTGGCCCCTACCACTATGACCCGCCCCACATAATCCTGCCCGTAGCAGGCCCAGTACCACATATAAAATGGATGGACTCCGTGATAGGCATAGGAATGACGATAGAGATGGATGTACTTGGGATTCTCGGCAAAGGAACGCTCATATACCCGTTCGATCTCTGCAGGGTCTCGGGTTTGGGAGAGCACCTGATCATAGAAATCTTGGTAGGATAGGTGCTGTATAGGGTCGAAGCGGTTCTCCAGGGGATGCATGAATATGAGCACTCCCCCTCGCCTTACCAGCGGCTTGCCCCGATACAGGTTGAACATGTAGCCCAGAGCCAGGCATTGGATCAGCACAGGATTTAGTGGGGAACTCACGTTGTAAGGGCTGAGATAAGGAAGCCCCGCTACCACCACATCGGCCTGTCCCTTTACCGGGACCGCCTGCTGTCGAAAGACGTTTTCCAGAGTGAACTGGTGCACCGGCTCGGTGGCCCCGGCGGCGATGCCGGTTAAGCCGTAGGGGGCTCGCAGCTGATGGAAGATGAAGTGGCGCAAAGGAAAGGGCATCGCTTGAAGGCCATAGCGATTAAGGTGAAATACGGCTTTTTCCCAGCCTTGCCATTTATTCTCGGGCTTTTGAAGGTGGTCTAGTATGGGCGGGAAGGTGCAGCTATTCAGGCTCGTCTCGATTTTAAAGACGTTGATGTGCTCTTCCACCAGAGAGCCCATGCGACGACACGAGTCGTGGAGAGCCGAGTGCTCTGGGTCCATGTAAGACTGGCAGTTCATCAGGGTGTGTACATTGTGGTGATGACGCAGAGTGCGATAGGTTATCAGGCCAGTGTTGATGGACTTATGGCCTCCGTCCATAGAGGAGAGATTGAGGTTGACATAGATAAGCAGGTCGGATTCGGCCGCTCGCCGCGATATCTCCACCTCTTCTCCGGCAGAGGTATTGCCCAGTAGCACCACATTATCCTTATCTTCTGCATCGTGATTGTAAAGACGCTGGGGAAAGAAGGCGTTGAAGATACTAGACCCCAAAATGCGCCTTAGCTCCCTGGGCTTCATGCGCCGATGGATCCCCAGAGCGGCTATGAGATGGATATCGTCGACGCCCCGTTCCGCCAGCTTTTCCAGCACCTTTTCGATGATGCGCTGACGCAGGTCTGGAGCTTGCATGGGCGGCAATGTGAGGGATATGTCATCGAAGGCGATGGTTACCTTCATGTCGGGCTTAAGCTGAGCAGATAGGGGAGGGCAGCCCATAGGGTTTTCTAAGGCCTCTTCTATGGCTCCATCTACGTCAGGTAAGCTCGGTAGAGCAGGTGGAGGATAGATCACCCGGGTGCCTACGGGCAAGGCCTCATAGCGAAATCCTTCGCCGTAGTGTAACAGGAACCGTTGACCAGGCCTTTCCACATAGGTCACCAAGGAGCTCTTGTCCAATGTATAATCTTGGGTTGTGCTGGTGGCCATTGCCTCTCCTGTCTTAGGGCTGGGAAGC
>JAZGDP010000040.1:0-14471 GCA_036477885.1 Dehalococcoidia bacterium | reverse complement strand
CTCAGGATAAACTCCGCGAAGGGTCTGGGGTAGTTGTTGGGTTCTCCACATCAGTAGTCGGGAGCATAGACTCGCCCACCCCAGATTCTTCGCCCTTCCCAGGAAGGGCTTAGAATGACCTCTCCTATTTTCTGAGCAATCTCTAAAGGGGCTATTGATGAAGGGCCGACTACCTAGTAGTCAACCCCTACTCCCCGCTAAGGTTTACGTGTTCTTTCCCTCCCAACCCACTCCTTACGCCTTCCTAATAAAGTTCAGGCTTTCCGTGGGTTCTATTAAGGAGCCGGCTTTTGTTGCGTTGTGTATTTACAGATGAGAGGTAAATTTAGTCCTTTTCCTGGGCCTTTTGAGCTTCGCCTATTACCCTCTGGGCTATATGGGTAGGTACCTCCGCGTAGTGGACAAACTCCATGGTGTAGGTTCCTCGCCCCTGTGTCAGGGATCTCAGGTCTGTAGCATAGCGCAATATCTCTGCCAGGGGCGCCTCTGCCTCTACAGTAGTGAACCCGTTCTGAGGTACCATACCCAATACCTTGGCTCGTTTGCTGTTCATATCTCCGATGATATCTCCTGTGTAGCTCTCGGGCACGGTGACTCGGATTAGCATTATCGGCTCCAGCAAAATGGGTTGAGCCTGGCCTACCCCCTTTCTTAAGGCGTGGGCCCCTGCTATCCTGAAGGAGTTATCTGAAGAATCTACGGTGTGATAACTGCCGTCGTAGAGAGTAACCCTCATGTCCACCACGGAATAGCCGACCACTACCCCTTCTTTCAGGGCATCTAAAACCCCCTTCTCCACGGCGGGAATGTAGTTTTTGGGTATGGCGCCTCCCACAACCTTTTTAATGAATTCGAAGCCTGCCCCTCGGGGCAAGGGGGTCAGCTCTAAAAAGACATGGCCGTACTGGCCGTGACCGCCGGTCTGCTTCTTATGCTTGTATTCCGCCTTAGCGGATACAGATATGGTTTCCTTGTAGGGAACCTTGGGGACATCCACCCGGACGTCGACGCTAAACTTCCTGCGCAGCTTCTCGATAGTTACCTCCACATGGGAGTCTCCCATGGCGGCCATGATGGTCTCGTTGGTATCCTGTTCTCGGCGCACTTGCATACAGGGGTCCTCTTCGCACAACCTGGCTAAAGCCGCTCCCATCTTGTCCACGTCTGCCTTGGTCTTGGGATACACTGCCACGGTGTAAGGCGGGTATGGAAATTCGATGGGGTCTAACATCAAGGGATGGTCCTTATGACTCAGGGTATCGCCGGTGCCGGTTTCCGCCAATTTGGCTACGGCTCCAATATCGCCGGCTATCACCTGAGGTGTGGGCTCTTGGCTCTTTCCTCGAGGGATAAAAAGTTGCCCCAGCCGCTCTGCCTGGTTCTTATTGACGTTCCATATATGGGAGTCGCTGTATAAAGTGTTGGAGTAAACCCTGAAGTAGGACAGTTTCCCCACGTAGGGATCGGCGGTGGTTTTGAACACTAGGGTGGCTAGAGGGGCATCGCCGTCTAAGGTAATGAGCTCCTTCTCCTGAGTGAGGCTGTTAATGGCCTTCTCTTGGGGCACATCCTTAGGGGAGGGTAGATATTGGCAGATGGCCTCCATAAGCTGTTTCACTCCCAAGTTCTGGGCGGCAGAGGTCGTTATTACAGGGGCTATAGCCCCCGATATAGTTGCCTTTTTAAGCCCCATCGCCAGCTCCTCCTCGGTTATCTCCTCCCCTTCCAGATATTTAGTAGTGAGGTCATCGTCGGTCTCAGCGATCCTCTCCACCAGCTTCTCTCGAGCCTCCTCGGCCTGTTCCTTTAAAGATGGGGGCATCTCGCTTTCCTGGGCAGCCTTTTCGGCTTTCCTGGCTATCAAGTTGATGATCCCCTGAAAGTCGCTTTGGGAGCCAATGGGTAGCTGGATGGGCACGCATTTTTTGTCCAATTTAGTTTGTATCTCCTCCATGCATGAGAGGAAGTCGGCATTTTCCCGATCCATCTTGTTGACGACGATCAGAGCCGGCATACTCCTCTCCTGAACGAGCCTCCACATCAATTCAGTGCCCACCTCCACCCCTGAGGCGGCACAGACGGTTATCACCGCTCCATCGGCTACTCTGAGGGCGGTTAATACCTCCCCTATAAAATCGGCGTAGCCCGGGGTGTCGATCGTATTAACCTTAATGTCGTGCTGTCGCCAGGGCAGGATTGCACATTGGATACTGCTTTGTCTCTTAATCTCCTCGGGCTCATAATCGGAGGTGGTGTTGCCATCCTCCACTGTGCCCAAACGAGTAACCACCCCTGCATTAAAGAGCATAGCCTCGGAGAGAGAGGTCTTCCCCGCTCCGTTGTGGGAAAGTAAAACCACGTTCCGAATCGCCTCCGTCTTAAGATCTGCCATTTAAAAACCCCTCTTAGAATCTTGGTACATGGAACATTTTAGTGGATGCCGCTGAGGTGTGCAACCAATATCTTAAAGGAAACCCTTAAGGAGAAGCGTACCGGGGTGGGTAGGGTGGGACGAAAGCGTAAAGGATTGGCCTATTTTACAGATATGTCTCTTCAGAACTAGGTTCCCTATTCTCGCCGCAGGAAGTCTGCATATTCTATCCCTCCGTTCGGCTGAGCTCACGACGAAGCCCAACCCACCTCGTAATGCCTTTGTTGAAGGGAATTTTATTGCTCACTGCCAAAAGGAAACCTTGGTAGAGATAGTCCTACACTATGGCATCTAGGCTGCCAATCTTTAAGAGAAGTTGTCGAGGATAGGTGACAATTCCCTAAAGAGGCGGCTTGCCACGCCTTTATGCTAGGGGCTATAATCCAAGGAGACGTTCGTGAGCCTCAGTCGAACGAGGAGTGCGATGAGGATAATTCTCTATACCGGTAAGGGTGGGGTGGGAAAGACCAGCGTGGCGGCGGCCACCGCCCTCCGCTCCGCCGAGCTGGGCTATAAAACCATCGTCTTCAGCACCGATGCCGCCCACAGCCTGGGGGATGCCTTTGACATGACCCTATCGGAGGAGCCAGTGACTGTGGTGGATAACCTTTGGGCCCAGGAGATAGATGTACTCAAAGAACTGGATGTCCATTGGGACACCGTTCGCAACTGGTTAACGGCGCTGATGCGATGGCAGGGGGTGGATGAGGTGGTAGCCGATGAGTTGGCCGTTCTTCCCGGCATGAACGAGCTGGTGGGGCTCCTCTATATATGCCGATATCACGATGGAGGCCAATACGATGTGCTAATTGTGGACTGCGCCCCTACAGGGGAGACTCTGCGGCTCCTCAGTTTCCCAGAGACCGCTCGCTGGTACATGCAGCGGATCTTTCCCCTGGAGCGCAGGGCCTTCAGCGTCCTTAACCCATTGTTAAAGCCCATCCTCAAAATGCCGTTGCCCGATGAGAAGGTGTTCGACTCGGTCCAGTTCCTCTTTAAGCAAATAGAACGGATGAGGGATATCCTGACCAATCCCCAAATCTCCTCGGTGCGGCTGGTGGTCAATCCCGAAAAGATGGTGATCAAGGAGAGCCAGCGTACCTTCACCTACATCAATTTATATGGCTATTTCACCGATGTGGTGACCTGCAATCGCCTTATACCTGAGGAGGTGAACGACCCCTACTTTAGCTACTGGAAGGAGAATCAGAAAGAGTACTACAAGCTGATAGAAGAGTGTTTCTCCCCCTTGCCCATCCTGCGTGTTCCCCTCATGGATCGAGAGGTGGTGGGTCTGGAGATGCTCAGGGCTATGGCCCAGGCCCTCTATGGAGACGGGGACCCCACTAAGCATTACTTTCAGGGCCGCCCCCAAGAGATAGAGCATGTGGATGGGAGCTACATCCTCAAGATGTTTTTACCCTTGGTGAGTAAGGAGGAGATATCGGTTACTCAAAACGGCGATGAGCTGGTGATTCAAGCTGGCCACTACCGCAGAAATGTCCTCCTTCCCCATGCTCTGACGGGCCTCCCCGTAATAGAGGCGAAATTGGAAGGCAACGAGCTCAAGTTGAAGTTCGAGGAGAGCAAACCTTCACCCAGTGAAAGGAGATGAGATTCACGGTTATGGCGGAGAAAAAACAGGAGAGAAATAAGATATTCGAGTGTGAGTACCGCCCTGGTGAGGAGCTTGTCTTGCGCATCATGACGCCCAAGCTCACCCTTCTTCCCGGCGCCACTAGGCAGCATCTAAAGTCGGCCAATAAAGAGATGCTCTTAGCCTTGAGAAGTATGATCGATGGCGCAATTGCAGCCATGGAGGGAGAGCCCAAGCCGCGGCGGGGCAGGACTCGTATAGAGGTGGAGTAGAGATTAGCCTGTTAAGGAGAGTCTCAGCCTTCTACTGTCCGTAAGAACTCTTGGTAGCTGGATATACCGTCTACTTTTTTCATAAAGTCCTTTAATGAAGAGCTTTCTTCTCGCAGATTCCTCAGCTGGGGCCCAATGGGGCTCACCGAGCTGGGGGCGTCGGCGTAGGTGCCATTAAAGGCGAAGAAGGCCTGGTTCAGCTTGCGGATGTAATATCCTTGTTCCATTAGATGGAGGCGTCTCTCCTCCATGAACCCCTCTGCCTCCTCTATCTTGCCCTCGGCTAGGAGGGCGTCCACGGTCAGCCGTATCTGTCTCATCTCCCTGTTAAACTCTGAGTCGGCATCGTCCCTGCTTACACCTGCTTCGCTATCCTTCCATCCCCTTTGCAGGAATTCCCGATAGATCTCCTCGCCTATCTCCTTGCCCATTATATCGGCGACCGTCTCGTTAATGGTGGTCATATCGGTGTTGTCAAAGTAGTTCTGTCCTAAGGGGTGGAATATGAGATATTGGTGCACCCACTCGTGGGCTACAGTTACTAGGAGGTAGCGTAGGGAAGTGGTATCCTGGACTACGCTGGGATATGTGGCCACTCCCCCCGTCCCCTCCACCAGGCCGGAGAAGCCCAATGCCTCCACCTCCTTCTCCAGGGCCTCCTTATCCTCTAATGTTATGTCTGACTTAAGGAGGCGGGTCTCCATAAGCTCGATCCTGTCCCTGGGTGAAACCACCAGAATTCGGGGTGGGCTATCCAACTCAAAGTCTACCGGTGGGAAGAGGTGGCCGTCGCCCCCTAAGAGGGGCAGGGTTAATGAGAACCCCTCCCTGCTTAGGGTCTCGGTAACGTCATCCTCTACGATGGCCTCCACGTCCTCTTCTAGCTTATCCTTCGTCCTCTCCAGGTTATCGCGGTGTTCCACAAGCTCAGGGTCCGGAGAGCGTTGTATCTGAGAATCCAGCCCCTTTATCTCCCTAACCAGGCGAAAATACTCCTCCAGAACTGCCATCTCCTCATCCTCAGAGACGCCACCCCCAAAGAATGTCTCGACCTTATAGAACCATTTGTCTGGGAGATTACCCAACTCCCATTTGGCCAGGCTGTATTTAAATCCAGCGACTATACCATCGAAGGGGTTTTCTTGAGATGAGGTGCCTCCACTAATGAAAACGAGGAGAAGAGCGAGGAGGCCCAACAAAAACCATCGAGATTTTAGTCGCTTCATACCTCTCTAGTCCCTTGAGGGTGAGATTGTCTTTTAATAACTCCCCTATAATTAGAATAACATAAAATCATAAAGGTTCTCAGCGTAAGGCTTGTTTAAGCTTTTCATCTGCTGCATCCTGTGACATTTGTCCCAAAGACCGAAGCTTTTATTGCTCCTCTAAATGAAGAACGATGCTAAAAGAGGCGCAACAGGGTGGGATAGTGAGGGAAAGAAAAAGCGTAGGCGTTGACGCGCTTAGATAGTACCTTTCCCCAAAGGCATATCTTTGAGTTCACTTAGCCTTTTAGCGTATTCATCCCACCCTCCCGCCCCCATGGCGCTTGCTTTAAGGACTAGGACTTTCTTTTTTCCCAACCCGCCTCGCTTCTTGTTGGGCGTCCAAACAACCAGAATTATGGTAAAATCACTGTAGTCATCTTCTAAAGGATAAATACATCTGAAACTTACGGATTTATCGGATTTTCGTGAAGTGTCACCTTAATATACAGGTTGGTGAGGCCTTTGAGGGCCGGCTGGACAGGTCTAAATTAGGGGGAGTGGTGCGTCGAGCCTTAGAATTGGAGGGCCTGGAAGGGGCGGTGGAGCTGAGTCTGCTGATAGCCGACGACGATACACTTCGACATCTCAATAGGGAGTATCGTAGTCAGGATAAAACCACCGATGTGCTCTCCTTCTCTTTCTTGGATGGAGGCTTAAAGAAGGAGCCCTTTATTAACCCACCCGATGGAGTGCTTCATCTGGGGCAGGTGGTTATATCCTATCCCCAGGCGGTCAGGCAGGCAGGGCAGAGCCGTAAAAGCGTGAGTAGCGTGATTGAGACCCTCCTAGCTCATGGGGTGCTCCATATCTTAGGCTACGATCACAAGAAGCGTGTCGATGCGGAGAAGATGAGGGCCCGAGGGGCTGAGATCCTTAGAGAGCGTATCTAAAGGAAAAAGGTTGTATCTGCTGTGACATCCCAGGTTTTCTACCGAAAGTGGCGGCCCCAGACCCTGGCCGAGGTGATGGGACAACAGCACGTCACTCAGACCCTTCGCAATGCCTTATCCACCGGCAAGGTAGGCCATGCCTACCTTTTCTGCGGCCCTAGGGGGACGGGTAAGACTAGCACGGGCCGGATTCTGGCCAAGGCGGTTAATTGCCTGAATAGCGACAGCCCTGAGCCATGCAACGTCTGTGAGATGTGCAAGGCTATCTCTGAGGGCCGTGCCCTGGACCTGCTGGAGATAGACGCCGCCAGTAACCGGGGTATCGACGAGATCAGGGAGCTTCGGGAGAAGATTAACTACTCTCCTAACGAGGCTAAATATAAGGTATATATAATTGATGAAGTTCACATGCTCACCGAGGCCGCCTTCAATGCCCTTCTTAAGACCTTGGAGGAGCCCCCTCCTCACGCTATCTTCGTCCTGGCCACTACTGAGCCTCATAAGGTGCCGCTGACCGTCATCTCCCGGTGTCAGCGCTTCGATTTTCACCGCATTTCCCAGGAGTTGACCCAGGAGCGATTGGCCCAAATTTGCGAAAAGGAAGGCCTCTCGGTGGATGCCGCAGCCATCAAGATGATAAGCCGCAAGGCGGGCGGCAGCCTTAGGGATGCCGAGAACCTACTGGAGCAGCTGGTGGTGGGTTTTGGCTCCTCTATCGAGGTTCACCATCTGGAGGACCTCTTGGGCATCTCGGGGGATCTGCCTGTCCAGGAGATGGTGGAGTCTATTTTTAACGGAGACCTCTCTACAGGCTTGGCTCTCATCAATCGTGTCCACGGCGATGGAAAAGACCTCAAGCAGCTTCATCGGGAGCTGATGGATTATCTCCGAGGCTTGATGCTATTGAAGGCTGGCACCGAGGAGGCGGTGGACCTGCCTCAGGAGGCCCTGGAATCTATGAAGACCCTGTCATCGCAAGTCAGCATGGAGGATAT
Source organism: Dehalococcoidia bacterium (assembly GCA_036477885.1). Lineage (GTDB taxonomy): Bacteria > Chloroflexota > Dehalococcoidia > JAZGDP01 > JAZGDP01 > JAZGDP01. The sequence goes on along the minus strand of JAZGDP010000040.1, from coordinate 7,018 downwards.
CCTCAAGGCCATACACCTCTTTGGACAGTTAAACTTCCGCTTAGCGGATCATGGCCCCTTACCCTTGGAGATAGCCCTCACCGAATTTACCGTGGATAGGGGGAAACCAGCTAAAGAAGTCATCTCTCCGGATGAGCCCACCGAGGAAAGGGTGGAGGCGAAGGTCGAGGAGCCTACCCCATCAAGGAAAGTTAGCCCCCGCCCTAAAGAACCTGAGAAGAAGGTGGAGGAGGCTTCACCGAAAGAAGTGCTGGAGAAGGAGATACCTCCTCTGGAGGAGGAAAGGGTGGAAGGCCTAGAAAGAGAGGCCCCTGTACCCAGCGGTGAGGCTTCTTCTGTGGGCCCAAGTCAGGAAAGCCATCGCGTCTCCCCGGAACCTATATCCATCGATTATTTTAGAAGTCGCTGGGACGAACTGGTGCAAGCCCTCAAAGGCATGGGCTCCAAGGGTAGCCTGGATGCCTTTCTACGCAGCGCCTGCGAGCCTGTCTCATTAGAGGGAGACACGGTAGTCCTGGGCTTCTACCACACCTTTCATAAAGAGAAGATCGAGGATCCCAAGTATCGCCATCTGGTGGAGCGCAAGCTGAGCGAGGTCTTCGGCGGTTCTTATAAGATCCGGTGCATCCTTACCCCACGGGGGCAGGGGTCTAAAGTACATCAGCCTTCTCAGGGGCACATGGTGAGGGCGGCGGTGGAGATGGGAGCCGAGATAGTTGGTGAAGAGGAGTTGGAGAAGAAGGAGGACACATGAATCGCCAGTATATGCGACAGCTCCAGAAGGTCCAGAATCAGATGGCTAAAGTTCAGGAGGAGTTGGCTAAGGCCACCGTGGAGACCAGCGCTGGCGGGGGGGCAGTGAAGGTGGTCATCACCGGGCAGCAGAGAATAGAGTCTATAAAGATATCGCCCGAGGCGGTGGACCCTCAAGATGTGGAGCTTCTGGAAGACATGGTGCTCGCCGCCGTCAACGATGCTATAGAGAAATCCCAAGCCATGGCCACTCAGCGTCTGGGAGCTCTCACGGGTGGCCTTAACATCCCTGGCCTAAGGTAGAGTCGAATCCATCTAAGGAGTCAGCCGTGGAAACCCTTCCCACTGCCCCGCCTGTAGTGCGTCTAATAGAGGAGCTCAACAAGCTGCCAGGTATTGGGCCTAAGAGCGCTCAGCGCTTGACCTATTTCCTTATTCGCATGCCCCAAGAGCACGCTCAGGCCCTAGCCGAAGCCATCTTAGCCGTCAAGGAGAAGATATCCTTCTGTTCGGTGTGTGTAAACATCACCGAGTCGGACCCTTGCCTCATCTGTAGCGATAGCGAGAGAGATGCCACTCAGATATGCGTAGTGGAGGAGCCCCTGGCTATCCTCCCCCTGGAGCGCACCCGCAGCTATAAAGGGCTCTATCATGTCCTCCACGGAACCATCTCCCCTATGGAGGGGATAGGGCCCGAGGACTTGAAGATTAGGGAACTGTTGGCTCGTCTTCAAAAGGGCGGGGTGGGGGAGGTCATCCTGGCTACCAATCCCAACCTGGAGGGAGAGGCCACCTCCATGTACCTCTACGGCCTCATATCCCCCCTGGGCATAAGGGTCACCCGCTTGGCTCGGGGCCTCCCTTCTGGGGGAGACCTGGAGTACGCCGACGAGATTACCCTGACTCGGGCCCTGGAGGGCAGACAGGAGATTCAGCCTTAGAAGTTCATTTTCTGATCTTGACATGAGAAATCTCAGGTGAAAGGATGAACGGAACATGGATTTAAGAAGGAGGTGCTCGTTCCGATGACTCAGCAGAGCCAGTCTTCACAGGATATACAGCAGGCAATACAACAACAAGCGGGCAAGCTGCTTTCTCAGGTGGCAGGATACGTAGGGGTAAGGACTATGGACATAGGCCTACACTTCGGACTTTTTGAGGAGATCGCCAAGCATCCCCGGGGCATAACCGCCGAGGCTCTGGCCAAGCAAACGAATGTGGACCCCTTTTATACTCAGGTTTGGTGTCGCTCCGCCTATGCCTCGGAGGTCCTGGAGTTGGGAGGGAATGAAACATACAGATTAGCATCGTACATGGACAAGCTGCTCTTGGATCAGGATTTCCCTGGATACATCGGCGCTGTAGCTGGAGTCATAGGGCAGCCGGAGATGTTTGACCAGTTTGCGCAGAAGCTTCCCTCCGGGCAACGAACTTGGTGGGACCAATGTAGCCCCACCTTCATCCAGATGGTGAGCGGTACAGGTCGGGCTTTCTACACCCGTCTAATACCTGGGGGCCTATCTAAGGTTCCAGGCCTTTCGGATCGGCTGGCCCAGGGGGCTCGGGTGCTGGAGTTAGCCTGCGGTGCCGGGGTGGGATTAGTGCGCATGGCTCAGACCTATCCTCAATGCTCCTTTGTGGGCATGGACGGAGATACCTATTCCCTAGAACGGGTGGCGGATAGGATTCGCCAGGGAGGACTCCAAGACCGGATATCCCTCACGCACAGCATGCTGGAGGAGATGAATGCCATCGAGGAGTTTGACTTAGTCCTCATCAACATCTCCATGCATGAGTGTCGCGATATAGAGAAGGTCACCGGCAACGTACATCGTGCCCTGAAACCTGGAGGCTACTTCGTTATCTCCGACTTCCCTTTTCCCGATGCGACGGAGGAATGCCGAACGGTTCCGGCGCGGATCATGTGTGGAATCCAGTTCTTTGAGGCCCTCATCGGCGACCAGCTGCTGCCCACACAGGCTTACATAGATATGCTTAAAATGCACGGCTTCCGCAATGTCGGTGCCTTTGATCTTACCCCAGTCCACGCTGTGACCTACGGGCAGAAGTGATAATGGAAGCCCAGGGGTGGCGTAATTGAAGAGGAAAGGCCGTGACACAAAGCCCCTTAAAGTCTACCTGGACAACACTATAATCAGTCGTCTGGGGGACCTGGAGAGGGGGGTGGAGCATCCCAGCGAGAAGCTGCATCAGGATATGGAGGCCTTACCCCGCCTCTTGAAGGAACGTTCCCGAAGACGGATGCGGTTTTATACCTCTCAGGATTCGGCCGTGGAGATCCAGAGGCTACGGAGGACGCCCATAAGAGAGCTTTTGATGAGTAAGAAGGACTCCTTTCCTCGTTTACCCGTCCGCCATGAACTGGGGCAGGGCAATGCCCCGACGGATAGGTTAGCTCATGAGCTGGAGGCCTTTCTTCTGGAGAAGACCCGAGTCACCGATACCAAAAAGAGGGAGTCGGTGAGATGGGATGCCTGTCACCTGGCGGTGTGCCAGGATAACGCCTGCGACGTGTTTCTCACCACCGATTACGCCTCCCTCTGGGCCTATAGGAGGGCCCTCAAAAGCAGATTCGGCATAGTGGTGAAACGCCCTGTAGAGCTTTTAGAGGAGATTCATTAGTGCGGGGCAAAAAGTTTAAGCCCTTTGTACTAAAATACCCCATTAGCCTATGTCACCCTGAGCCCTTCGTTCCTCAGGATAAACTCCGCGAAGGGTCTAATGGAGTTGTGGTAGATTCTTCGCTACGCTCAGAATGACATTTGTGAAATGCCGAGGTTCGTGCAATATTTAGGTTATCAGTATGCCCAGACCAAGAGTTTACAAGACCGAGGCTATCATCTTAAAGCAGACCCCTCTGGGCGAGGCGGACAAGATCCTCATCCTCTACACACCCCACTTGGGCAAGCTGAGGACGGTAGCCAAGGGGATTCGCAGGCCTAAGAGCCGTCTGGCGGGCCATCTGGAGCCTTTGACTCACAGCACCCTAATGCTGGCCCAAGGCCGCAACCTGGATGTCATCAGCCAGTGCGACACCCTGGAGAGTTTTATTGCCCTCAAAAGCGACCTGTGGCGCACTACCTGCGCCATCTATGCCGCCGAGCTGGTGGATAGCTTCACCTTGGAGCACGAGGAGAATAACGTCCTGTATGACCTCTTGCTGGAGACCCTCCGTTGGTTGGAGACAGGTCATAGGCAGGAGCTGGTGTTGCGATTCTTTGAGGTTCGCCTGCTGCAACATCTAGGCTATCAGCCCCAGCTTCGCATATGCGTTAGTTGCAGCTCGGCCCTGGAGCCCACCCTCAACTACTTCAGCGCCAGCGGGGGTGGCATCCTCTGCCCCAGGTGCCGCCACAAAGAGCCCTTGGCCAGGCCCCTATCGGTGGATGTCCTAAAGGTCATGCGCTTTTTGCAGGAGAAGGACCGGGCCGAGGCGGAGCGACTGAAGATATCCAAGAAGCTCGGCCAGGAGCTGGAGCACATATTAAGGGAGTACATCCGCTATATGCTGGAGCGGGAGGTGAGATCGGTGGCCTTCTTAGATCTGCTGCGGGATGAGACGGTACGGAGGGCTTCCCCGGAGAATGCCCTATAACACCCTTGAACGATATTGAATCCGGTGCTACAATGTAATTTGACCTTTTTCAGGAAGGCCTCGAATTGCAAGTAGGAAAGGCTGGGACATAGAGGCAAAAGATGATATCCCGCATATCGGGGAACCTTCTCCGCAAAGACCGGGAAGGGCAGCTCGTGGAGGTGAACGTTGATGGGGTGGGTTACGAAATACTCCTTCCCTACTTCGTGTGGCGCACGGTGGAGGATATAGAGTTAGGCCATCCGGTTGAGTTCCACACCTTTTATTATGTGGCGGAGCGCCAGCCTATACCCAAGCTCATCGGCTTCACCCGGGAGATTGAGAGGGAGTTCTTCAAGAAGTTCATCACCGTGCCCGACATCGGCCCCACGGTGGCGGCTAAGGCTCTCACCCTCTCCATTTCCACCATCGCTAGAGCCATCGAGAGGGGTGATATAACTGCCCTTGGAAAGCTTCCTGGCATAAGTAAGAGGAGAGCGGAGCAGGCGGTGGCTACACTACGGGGCAAGGTCGTCAAGGAGGCCATGCTGTCCGACGAGCACTACGATGCCGTCCCGGAGGTGGAGAGGGTGCCCGAGGAGATACAGCAGGAGGCCATCGAGGCGCTGAGGGCCCTGGGCTTCGGCGCTCGAGAGGCCAAGGCCAGTGTGGAAAAAGTCATGGTGAAGGTCGATGTTAAGGAGATCGGCGGCGTGGAGGACCTCCTTCGGGAGGTGTTTAAGCTAAGTAACACCCTTTAAAGGGAGCCTTTCAGTCATGGCGCTGGACGCTATTTATGTAAAAGGTGCCAGGGAGCACAACCTCAAGAACATAGATGTGGTCATCCCCAGAGACAAGCTGGTGGTCATCACCGGCTTGTCGGGGTCGGGCAAGAGCTCCCTAGCCTTCGACACCATATATGCCGAGGGGCAGCGTCGCTACGTGGAGTCCCTCTCTGCGTACGCTCGCCAGTTCCTGGGGCGCATGGAGAAGCCCGATGTGGATTACATCGAAGGGCTAAGCCCCGCCATCTCCATAGACCAGAAGGGCGTGCGCCACAACCCCCGCTCCACCGTGGGCACGGTAACGGAGATATACGATTACCTGCGCCTCCTCTACGCCCGGGCCGGTCGGCCCCACTGTCCCCAATGTGGCAGGCCCATCGCTCGCCAGACGATACAGCAGATAGTGGACTCTATTCTGGGGCTTCCTGGGGGCACCCGCTTCATGATCCTTGCCACCTTGACCAGGCATAAAAAGGGAGAGCATCAGGGCATCTTCGATGACCTGCGGAAACAGGGCTATGTCCGGGTGCGAGTGAATGGCCAGATTATGGACCTCTCCGAGGAGATAAAGCTGGACAAGCAGAAATGGCACGATATCGATGCGGTGGTGGATCGACTGGAGATTAAGGAGGGGGAGCAGGAGAAGAGCCGCATAGCCGATTCGGTGGAGACGGCCCTGAAGCTGGGGGGCGGGGTGGTTCTGGTGTCCATTGTGGGTGGGGAGGAGATACTGTTCTCCGAGCACTTCGCTTGTGTCCATTGCGGCATCAGCCTGGGGGAGATAGAGCCCCGTACCTTCAGCTTCAACAGCCCCCACGGTGCCTGCCCCGACTGCACTGGCCTGGGAGCCAAGCTGGAGGTGGACCCGGACCTGGTGATTCCCAACAAGGAGCTCTCTTTGGCCGAGGGGGCTATCCAGCCGTGGGTGCGGGCCGGCTCCATGAGCACCTGGTATGCAAGCATGATTGAGTCGGCGGCCCGCCACTATGGATTCTCCAGCAAAGTGCCGGTGAAAAAGCTGACCGAGGAACAGCTTAGCATAATCCTTTACGGCAACGACCAGGACTCTCTGGTGATGAAACACGTAGATAGACAGGGCAAGGTCTGGGAGTGGGATACTCGCTTCGAAGGGGTCATCCCCAACCTGGCGAGACGTTATCGGGAGACCGAGTCCGATTACATGCGGAGCGAGATAGAACGGTATATGTCCTCTCGTCCCTGTCTCACCTGTAGGGGTCAGAGGCTCAAACCCGAGTCCCTGGCGGTGACGGTGGGGGGCATAAACGTCACCCAGATGACCGCCATGTCCATAAAAGGGGCCCTGGAATGGACTCGGGCCATCGGCGGCGAAGAGGCGGCCCCCAAGAATGGCGAAAAGGAGATGCTAACGCAGCGAGAGCTCACCATAGCCCACCAGATTCTTAAGGAGATCCAGGCCCGTTTGCGCTTTCTCATAGAGATAGGACTGGATTACCTGACTCTGGATAGGACCGCCGGCACCCTTAGCGGCGGTGAGGCCCAGAGGATTCGCCTGGCTACTCAAATAGGGAGTGGCCTCATGGGCGTACTGTACGTCTGCGACGAGCCTTCGGTGGGGCTCCATCCCGCCGATAATTCTCGCCTCATCGAAACATTGAAGCGCCTGCGAGACCTGGGCAACACCATCCTCATAGTGGAGCATGACGAGGGTATAATGCGGGCCGCCGACCATATTATCGACCTGGGCCCCGGGGCGGGAGAGCACGGCGGCCATGTGGTTGCCACCGGCACCGTAGAGGATCTCATCAACTGTCCTCAGTCCATCACCGGCCAGTATCTGGGCGGGGTCAAAGAGATACCCGTGCCCCCAAGTCGTCGCCAGGGCAATGGTCAGTATCTGGTCATC
>JAZGDP010000004.1:0-3905 GCA_036477885.1 Dehalococcoidia bacterium | reverse complement strand
GTCACCATAATGGGCAAGCCGGTGGCCTTAGCCGTTTTCAAGGCGATGAGGGCCTCCCCTAGATGGAAAAGCAGCTCGCAAATAACGAAGTCGACGCCCTCCTCCACCTGCACCTGTAGCTGCTCCTGAAACTGTTTTCGCACCAGGTCATGGGACTTGGGATCGTCCTCTATATAGTCCCAGGTAGTGCTTAGATTGCCTGCCACTAGGGCCTTATCATCGGCCACCTCTCGGGCCAAGCGAACGGCGATCCTATTAACCTCCAACACTCTATCACCAAACCCTACGGTAGCCAGCTTATCGCGGCTGCCATAGAAAGCCAGGGCTTGAAGCACCTCGGCTCCTGCGATTAAAAACTCCCGATGAAGCTCTTTAACCGCCTCGGGGTGCTCTAGGCAGACCTCTGGGGTGTAAGGACCCTCTCGCACCACCGCCCGTTTCCCCAGCTCATGGATATATCCGCCATCTCCCAAAACAATCCCTTCGGAAAGTCTCTCCAGAATTCCCTTTGTCAAAGCCTATCCCTTCTTTTACGAGATATTAGGCAATTTTAGGTTTAAGGATATCGGTAGTCTTATTTTAGATGAGGATGTCAAGGAGTTAAGCCATCCCATTACATCACAAGGTGAGGCAAATACTGGAAGCTGGTTAGAGAGGTAGATAAACTATGGGCTGGAATCAAAGCATATTTAAAGCAGCTTAGCTGTGCATGGGGGTGATTGGCTAAAGGCATGGCTTATGATATAATTGCTACCAATAATCAAGGAGAGTCATTTTGGAGAAAACCAGTAAAGAGGATATCATAAACACCTTTAAGATACATGAACAGGACACAGGGTCTCCGGAGGTGCAGGTAGCTCTTATCACCGAGCGCATCAAGCAGTTGACGGAACATCTTCAACAGCATAGCCACGACCAGCACACTCGTCGAGGCTTGCTAAGCCTTGTGGGTCAAAGACGGAGATTATTAACATATCTAAACAGGGAAGACGTAGGGCGATATAGGTCTTTAATAGAACGGTTAGGCATAAGGAGATAGTGGTGAGAGAGATTTATGTTATGCTGAGGCTTTGGGAGATGGAAGGTTGGATCGGCCATGGAGCAAGCTAATCAAAAGGTTATTGGAGAACGAGCTCTTTCTATAGAGACGGGAAAGCTTGCCTTACAGGCTAATGGCGCAGTTACAGTAACGTATGGCGAGACGGTGGTTTTGGTTACCGCTTGTGTATCCCCTTCTCCTCGTGAGGGGATCGACTTTCTTCCCCTGACCATTGACTACGAAGAGAGGCTTTATGCCGCCGGGAAGATACCCGGCAGCTTTTTTAGAAGGGAAGGGCGTCCCAGTCAGGAGGCCACTCTGGCCAGTCGCCTCACTGACCGCCCCCTCCGACCCCTCATCCATAAGGGTTTCCGAAACGATATTCAGATAGTTATCACCGTCCTTTCGGCAGACCAGGAGAACGCCCCCGACATATTGGCCATCATAGGTGCATCAACGGCTCTTTCTATTTCGGGGATGCCCTTCGATGGCCCGGTGAGCGCTTGTCGAGTGGGTTATGTTGACGGCCAATTTGTGGTCAATCCCACCTACACTCAGCTATTAAAAAGCTCCATGGATCTAGTGGTTGCTGGCACGAAGAATGAAGTCATCATGGTGGAGGCGGGATGTAAGGAGGTGCCAGAGAGCCTTATCCTTGAAGCGGTGGCTCTTGGCCAGGGGATCAACCGGGAGATCGTAGAACTTCAGGATGAGTTCATAAGTGCTTTGGGAATACCCCACCCCCCCCTTCCACCCGAGGAGGATAGTAAATCTGAAGATCTGAAGGCAACTATTCTCTCCACCTTAAATGGAAGGCTAAGTGACATCTTATACGCTGGGAAGAAGACAGATAGGGAAGAGGGGCTATCTGCCCTTAAGAAGGAGTTGGTGGGGAAGCTAAGCAATAATTTTGCTCCAGAAGCCATCCTTGCCACTTTTGAAGAAATGTTGAAGGTCGAGGTGAGGAGAAAGATTCTGGAGGAGGGAGTTCGACCCGATGGACGGGAATGTACCTCTATAAGACCCCTACATTGCGAGGTAGGCGTGTTGCCTCGTACCCATGGCTCCGGCCTCTTCACTCGAGGCCTCACACAGGTGATAACCATCGCCACCCTGGGCTCTGTGCGTCAGGAGCAAAAGATAGACAGCATAGGGCAGGAGGAGAGTAAACGGTTTATCCATCATTACAACTTCCCCGCTTTTAGCGTAGGGGAGGTGAGGCGTATAGGCTCACCGGGGCGACGGGAGATAGGCCATGGGGCCCTGGCGGAACGAGCCCTTCTGCCTGTAATTCCCTCGGAAGAAGCGTTCCCTTATACCATACGGTTAGTCTCCGAGGTGTTGAGTTCCAATGGCAGCACCTCCATGGCCAGCGTTTGCGGTAGTAGCCTCTCCCTCATGGATGCAGGGGTGCCTATAAAGACACCCGTAGCCGGTGTGGCCATGGGCCTGATAATGGGTGAGGGCAATCGTTATGCCATCCTCACGGATATAGAGGGCATGGAGGACTCTTTGGGAGATATGGATTTCAAGGTGGCTGGCACCGCAGATGGCGTAACCGCCTTACAGATGGATACCAAGACTAAGGGTATAAGTCAGGAGATCATGGGGAAGGCACTGGCCCAGGCCCAGGAGGCCAGATTGACCATATTGAACAAGATGCGGGAGACCATTAGCAGTGCCAGGCCTGAGCTCAGTCCCTATGCCCCCAGAATGACCAAGATAGTCATCAACAAGGAAAAGATAGGCGCTGTCATAGGGCCTGGGGGCAAGACCATAAGGTCTATCATCGAGGAGACGGGGGTCAGCATAGATGTGGATAACGATGGTACGGTGCTCATCGGCTCCTCCAATGAAGAAGCCACAAAAAAGGCTATAGATATCATCGAGACCCTCACCAAGGAGGTGGAGGTAGGGGGCACATACACGGGGAAGGTAGTCCGCATAATGGACTTTGGCGCCTTTGTGGAGATCGTGCCCGGCAAGGATGGTTTGGTCCATATAAGTGAGCTGGCGGAATATAGAGTGGAGAGGGTGGAGGATGTGGTAAAGGTGGGCGATGAGATAAAGGTCATAGTTACTGAGATAGACCGCATGGGACGGATAAACCTATCTCATCGAGCCATCCTTCAAGGCCAGACTCAAGGAACCGGGGCTAGAGCGAAGGATTCCCTGGCTTCGCAGAGAAGGGAAGAGCGCCCTCGCCCATACCGAGGGAATCGAGAAAGCAGAGGGGCGCCATCTGGAGGCCAGTACCAAAGAAGACAACAGCGGCCTTTCCAGAGAGGCAGGTGAGGGGAGGGGTCGAAGGGATGAGCCCTATAAAGGTGGTGGTTCATGGCGCCATGGGGCGAATGGGGCAGGTGATGTTGAAGGCCGTCTGTGATGATCCCGACCTCGAAGCCGTAGGCGCTGTAGATCTGGATGAGCTGGGGGAGGAGCCTTCTCTGCCCAGTGCGCCTCAGAACATACCTTATTCCACTACCCTTGAGCCTATCCTGGTAGAGACTGCCCCCTCTGTATTGGTGGATTTTACCACCGCCGAGGCCACCATGCCGGCGGTGCGTATCGCCGTTAACTGCGGTGTCCATCTAGTCATTGGCACCACCGGCCTCTCTTCGCAGAATATAGACGAGATAGATACATTGTGTCGGGAGAAGGGATTAGGAGCGGTAGTGGCCCCTAACTTCGCCCTGGGGGCGGTGTTGATGATGCACTTGGCCAAGGAGGCGGCCAGATTCTTCGACTACGCCGAGATCATAGAGATGCACCACGAGAAGAAGATAGACGCTCCTTCTGGGACGGCTATAGCCACCGCTCGGGCTATGGTGGAGAAAAGGGGCCAGTCCTTCAGCACGGTTATCAC
>JAZGDP010000039.1:0-2828 GCA_036477885.1 Dehalococcoidia bacterium | reverse complement strand
CCACGATTAAGGAAGAAGAGATGGGCGAGCCGGATATCCTAGATGAGATTGTGGAGCAGAAGCGCCTGGAGGTGACCCTGAGGCGGGAGGAGACCCCCCTTCTAGAGCTACAGAAACTCATCTCCCGTCAGGAGCCTCCCCTGGACTTCGCCGGGGCGCTGCGGGGAGCGGGGGTCAAGCTCATCGCCGAGGTGAAAAAGGCCTCCCCTTCCCGGGGTCTCCTCTGCCCCGACTTCGACCCCACATCTCTGGCAAAAACCTATGCCGAAAACGGCGCCGCCGCCATCTCAGTGCTGACCGAGACCCCTCACTTTGAAGGGACTATAGAGCATCTGTGGGCTATCAAGAGCAGTTTCAAGGGCCAGGGGCCCCCAGTACTACGCAAGGACTTCCTGTTTCATCCCTTCCAGATTTACGAGTCCCGGGCCTACGGCGCCGATGCCCTGCTCCTTATAGCGGCTATCCTAAGCCCTTCCGAGCTCTCCGAGCTCCTCGCTCTCAGTCGCTACCACGGCATGGAGTGCCTGGTGGAGGTTCACGACGAGGAGGAGCTGGGGATGGCTCTCGGGGGTGGGGCCGAGGTCATCGGAATAAATAATCGGGACCTGAGAACCTTCGCGGTAGATATGGAGACCACCCGACGTCTCAAATCCCTTATCCCACCAGATAAGGTGGTGGTGGCCGAAAGCGGCATCAACACTCGTGAGGATGCAATGAAGCTACAGGAGTGGGGAGTGGATGCCATCCTGGTAGGGGAGGCTTTGATAACCGCCCCCGATATCGGAGCCAAGGTGAGGGAGCTGGCATGATCAAGGTTAAGCTCTGAGGCCTCAACGACGAGGCCCTGGTAGTGGCCGCAGCCGACATGGGCGCCGATTTCATCGGGATCGTCCTGGCCCCCGCCAGGCGCCAAGTGCCTACCCACAAGGCTCGCCGCATAATCAGCGATGCTAAGCGCATGAGGCCATCGGTAGGCACCAAGCCTCTCGTGGTGGGCATCTTCGTCAATGCGCCTGTGGATCCCATCAACGAGGTCGCCGAATATTGCGGACTGGACTGGGTCCAGCTTAGCGGCGGCGAGCCCCTGGAGCAGTGCAAAGGCATTGAGAGGCCCATCATCAAGGCGGTACATGTAATGGCAGACACTCCCCCCGAGGAGCTCCTTCCCGAACTATCCCGAACCCTGGAGGAGATCCACTCCCTGGGCTATATGCCCCTTCTGGACAGCGCCGTTAGGGGCCACTATGGGGGCACCGGCCAGAGCTTCAACTGGCAGGTGGCTCAAGAGCTGGCCAGTAAATATCCCCTAATCCTCTCGGGAGGGCTCACCCCCGCCAATGTAGATAGGGCAGCGAAGATGGTGCAGCCCTGGGGTGTGGACGTATCCAGCGGAGTGGAGGTTGACGGCTCTAAAGACGTAGATAAGATGAGGGCCTTTGTGCAGGCGGTGAGGGAAACCGAGGGTTCCAGTCGCACGGATGAGGATAAAGCCTCCTTTGGGCGGTGAGGAAATGGGCAGAAGTAAAAGGGCTCTAGCGAACCAGCTTCCCGATGCCTCGGGCCACTTCGGCGAATTTGGAGGGAAGTTCGTCCCCGAAACCCTCATGGTCGCCCTGGAAGAGTTGGAAGAAGCTTATAAAGAGTCTCAAAAAGACCCAGCTTTCCAAGAGGAGCTGCATAATCTCTTGCGTCACTATGCCGGCCGCCCCACCCCCTTATATTTCGCCGCTAATCTCACCGATAGTTGTGGAGGGGCCAAGATATACCTCAAGCGGGAGGACCTGGCCCATACCGGGGCTCACAAGATCAATAATGCTTTAGGCCAGGGTCTTCTGGCGCGTCGCATGGGCAAGAAGAGGATCATCGCCGAGACCGGCGCAGGGCAGCATGGAGTAGCGGTGGCCACAGTATGCGCCATGCTGGGCCTGGAGTGCATCGTGTATATGGGAGAGGAGGATATCAAGCGTCAGTCCCTGAATGTCTTTCGAATGAAGCTTCTGGGGGCCGAGGTGCAGGCGGTGGACAGTGGCAGTCGCACCCTGAAGGACGCCATTAACGAGGCCATCCGAGATTGGGTCACCAATGTGACTACCACCTATTATCTCTTGGGTAGTGTAGTCGGCCCTCATCCCTATCCCATGATAGTGCGAGACTTCCAGTCGGTCATAGGGCAGGAAGCTCGCCAGCAGATGCTGGAACTGGAAGGGCGACTGCCCGATTACGCCGTGGCCTGTGTAGGGGGAGGCAGCAACGCCATGGGCCTGTTTCATCCCTTCCGAAATGATGCTTCAGTGCGACTGGTGGGGGTGGAGGCGGGGGGCGAAGGATTGGAAACGGGGAGGCACGCCGCCAGCCTGGCCTCAGGGCAGACGGGAGTGCTCCACGGCTCCAAGTCATACTTACTTCAGGACGAGGCGGGTCAGATAAGGGAGACCCACAGCATCTCGGCGGGGCTGGACTACCCTGGGGTGGGGCCAGAGCACAGCTATTATAAGGATACAGGCCGAGCCACCTACGTGACCGTTACCGATGCCGAGGCCTTGGAGGGCTTCCGCCTCCTCAGCGAAGCCGAGGGGATAACCCCTGCTTTAGAGCCGGCCCACGCCATCTACTACATCGCCCAGCTAGCCCCAACTCTATCCAAGGAGGAGATCGTCCTAGTCAACCTCAGCGGCCGGGGCGATAAAGACATGGATACTGTGGCCAAGGCCCTGGACGTTTCCCTTTAGCATTGCCCGACCTTGATCCAGGGGTAGAGATCCCTAATATCCTTGGCATCTCTGTGGGCTTGACCAACTCCTATCCTGCGGGTTATGCTTCGGAAAGGC
>JAZGDP010000038.1:0-4777 GCA_036477885.1 Dehalococcoidia bacterium | reverse complement strand
AACCCCCAGGCCATCGCTGAAGCCATTTTACAGCTATACAATGACCCAAGACTCCGGACAGCCCTGGGAGAACGAGGGCGTCAGTATCTCTTGAAAAACCACTCCCGGGATGCCGTGCGAGAGAGGTTTAGTGAGGTTTTGTCTAATCATTTCAGGAACTGAATCTAAGGGTTGTACCGTGAATAAATCGACCTTGGAGCTGGAACGCATTAAAGGGGCTTACGCCAGAAGAAAAGAAGCCTATCCGGAGGATTACTATTCCTTACTTCGCCCCGGTAACCTGTTCATCGCCCAGGAAAGGGAGCGGCTGACCCTGGAGCTCTTTCGACGCCACGACCTCACAAATTTAAGAGAGAAAAGGATTCTCGATGTCGGATGCGGTATGGGAGGTATGCTGAGAACGCTGGTCAATTACGGGGCTCAGCCGGGGAACCTTTACGGCATCGACCTTCTGCCCGAGCGCATTCAAGAGGCCCAAAATTTGAGCCCCAACACTAACTTCCTCTGCGGTAACGCCGAGCAACTACCCTGGCCCAACGAGACCTTCGATCTTATTATGCAGTTTACCGTGTTCACTTCTATTCTACAGGCCGATATGAAGGCGGCCATAGCCCGTGAGATGATGCGAGTGCTGAAGCCCCAGGGCTTCATCCTGTGGTATGACTATCTAATAAGCAAGCCCACCAATAGAGATGTGAAGGGGGTAGGCAAAGGGGAGATCAGAAGCCTTTTCGCCGGGTGTAGGTTCAGCTTTCATAGAACTACTCTGGCACCGCCTCTGGCCCGACGGCTGGCACCCCTGTCGTTGGGCCTATGCTCCATCCTCAGTAAGATCCCCCCGCTCTGCACCCACTATCTGGTCCTGATTCAGAAAGAGAGCCATCATGCTCCATGACCTGGATACCCTAAAAAGTAAGCCCCGCAGAGAGGCTCTTCTCCCCTTCTACCGTCCCAGTATTGACGAAGCGGAGGTCGCCGCCGTGACCGAGGTGCTTAAATCGGGGTGGCTCACCACGGGGCCCAAGGTGGCAGCCTTCGAGAAGGCCTTTGCTGAATATGTGGACGCTAACCACGCCGTGGCGGTAAGTTCCTGTACCGCAGGGATGCATCTGGCCCTGGAATGCGTAGGTATTGGGCCGGGGGATGAGGTACTGGTGCCCACCATGACCTTTGCCGCTACAGCAGAGGTGGTGATTCACGCTGGTGCCACCCCTATCCTGGTGGATTGTCGACTCGATGACCTAACTATGGAGCCAGATGCGGCAGAGGCTTTACTGCGGGATAGGACTCACCGAGGCAAGATCAAAGCTATCATGCCGGTTCACATAGGCGGCTACCCCTGTGAAATGGAGCCTATCTTAGCCCTGGCCGAAAGCTACGGACTGCACGTAATAGAGGATGCAGCTCATGCTCTGCCCGCTAGGTACAACGGACGGCTCATTGGTGGCATTGGTCATCTCACCGCCTTCAGCTTCGATGCAGTGAAAAGCATCACCACCGGCGAAGGGGGTATGGTCACCACCTCTGAAGAGCCTCATGCCGAAAGGCTTCGCCTCCTGCGAAACCACGGTATCGATCGGGACTCCTGGAACAGATATGGAGATAGGAGCTCCTGGCATTACCAGGTGATGGAGGCGGGATACAAATATAACCTCAGCGATATTGCAGCGGCTATAGGGATTGAACAGCTTAAAAAAAGCCGCCGCTTCTACGAGGCCAGAAGAGAATATGCAGAGCTGTACTCCCGAGCATTTAAGGATATGCCAGAGCTTACTGTGTCTGCGCCCAGAGCCTACCAAGAGGTGTCTTGGTACTTGTACATCATAAAGCTGAATTTGGAGCGTCTACGCATTACAAGGGATGAATTTGTTAGACAATTACGAGAGGAGAATATCCAGGCCAGCGTCCATTTCATACCCCTTCACCTTCAACCTTTATACAGGCTCAGCTACGGCTATACCCTGGAGGACTGCCCTGCTGCTTCCACTCTAGCCCAGCGCATCGTTTCTCTCCCCCTCTATGCAGCTTTGAAGCCCAGCGACATAGAGGATGTAATTATAGCAGTGAAAAAAATTATCGAGGCTAACAGGAGGTGAAGAGTAAGCCTTGCCGAGAGCTTTTGATCTAGCTGTTTCGATCTCGGGGTTGCTGGCTCTGTCGCCCTTGCTTCTCGTGGCGGGGCTGATGATCAAACTTGCCTCGCCGGGCCCGGCATTGTATAGGCAAGAGCGAATAGGTAGGGAAGGAAGACTCTTCCGGATCTATAAATTCCGCACAATGAGTGCCAGGGCAGACCAAACGGGTGCCTATATCACGGGTGCAGAAGACTCACGTATATTCCCCCTTGGGTATTGGTTACGCAAGTGTAAGGTAGATGAGTTGCCCCAGCTGATCAACGTCCTGGAAGGAGATATGAGCTTGGTCGGGCCACGACCTGAGGTGCCAAAATATATTGAGCATTACACTGAAGAGCAGCGTACTTTACTGATGGTGCGCCCCGGGATAACAGACCCAGCTAGCCTGACCTTCAAGGACGAGGCTTCTCTCCTCAAGGGGCCCGATTTTGAAGAGGTTTACATTAAAGAGGTCCTTCCTAAAAAGCTTCGAATGAGTTTAGCCTATCAACAACGTCGGAGTTTTTGGACTGATCTGGGAATTATTTTTCGTACTATCCTTGACCTCGGAAATTAAAGCCGTCATGGAGAATATCCCTGTCAAAGCCCAACGTCCTATCTCTCTGGGCCTGCAATTAGTGCTGGTGGCCGGAAGTTATACATCTGCCTTTCTCCTGAGCACTAATTTTACCTCCCCTGCCTCATATGACGATGTGCTGCTAAAGACATTGCCTGTGATGGTGGGGATTAAGGGCGTTTTCCTGTTCCTTTTTGGACTCACTCAGGGTTGGTGGCGATATTCCGGTGTAGGGGAGCTTCTGGACATATTTAAGGGAGTGGCTCTGGCCCAGTTGGCCTTTTTCATCGTAGTGGCTCTGGCCTGGGGCAGCAGCGAGGTGCCCGCATCGGTATATCTGATCGACTTCGGCGGCAATGTCTTGTTTCTGGGCGGGGCTCGCTTAGCCCTGCGCCTCTTCAGGGAAAGACGGCTCTTCCTCTCCGGGTCGGGTGGAAAAGAACGAGTGCTTATCGTCGGCGCAGGAAGTGCCGGGGGAGCCATCCGCCGTACCATAGCTAAGAACCCCGACCTCGACTACGAGCTAATAGGCTTTGTGGACGATGATTCCTCAAAACAGGGAGCCAGGATCCATGGACTAAAGGTTTTAGGAACTCGGGAGGACATCCCTAAAATTGTGGCCCAGAAGAGGGTAGACGAGATCATCCTCTCCATTCCCTCGGCTACCAACAAGCAGATGCAGGAGATAATAGCCTTTTGTCGGCAAGCTCGAGTGCCCTACAAGACAGTCCCCTCTTTGGCAGATATCTTGAGTGGCTCGGTTACCACCAACACCATCCGAGAGGTCCGCATAGACGATCTTCTAGGCCGCCATCAGATCCCTCCCAACGATAAGCTTCTGGAGGATAGTATCCGAGGCCAAGCGGTTCTAATCACTGGGGCCGCTGGCTCCATCGGCTCAGAGCTAGCCCGCCAATGCTTGCAAAGGCAACCGGGCCGACTGATTCTGCTGGATCAATCGGAGAGCGGCCTATCCCAGTTATATCGGGAACTCTCCCCTAATGCTAACGATATTCCTATCTTGGTGCAGATTTGTGACGTAACCGATAAGCCAATGGTAGAGGACTGTCTACGTCGAACCCAGCCCCAACTGCTTTTCCACGCCGCCGCCTATAAGGATGTTCCTCTGATGGAGGCTAACCCCTTGGTGGCGGTGAGAAACAATGTGCTAGGAACCAAGGTGGTGGCTGACCTGGCCTGTGAAGTAGGGCTCAAGAAGTTCGTTTTAGTCTCCACCGACAAGGCGGTCAACCCCACCAGCGTCATGGGGGCCACGAAACGGGTGGCAGAGCTCTACGTTAAATTCCTGAGCAATAACGGCAAGACCCGTATGATTACTGTGCGCTTCGGTAACGTCCTGGGAAGCCAGGGCAGCGTGGTGCCCCTTTTCAAAAGGCAGATAGCCACCGGAGGCCCCGTCACTGTTACTCATCCGGACATGGAACGCTATTTTATGACCATAAAAGAAGCGGCTCAGCTCATACTTCACGCCGCAGCCATGGGCCAGGGAGGAGAAATATTCGTATTGGAAATGGGAGAGCCGGTTAAAATTCTTGACATGGCGAAAGAGCTAATCGCCCTATCAGGCTTCGGGGAGGAGGGCGATATTCCTATTGCCTTTATTGGCCTTAGGCCGGGTGAAAAGCTTCGCGAGGAGCTGTTCTTCCCACAGGAGAACCCTCAAGTGACAGAGCACTCCAAGATCTACGCTATCCACGGTGCTGCTACAAATCACGGGGACATGCTCACCTCGCTAGAGCGTCTGCTTACTAGCTGCGGAAGCCCAGAGGAGATCTATGACAGCCTCAAAGAGTTTATTCCGGAATATACCCCTTCATCGTTAATCCCTGTAACCTCGCCATCCTCCCTCTCTTAGCACGGGGGCCCTGGTCCGAGGCTACTCATACAGTGTAGTTTTTAAATAAGAAATAGCGGTTGCGAATATCGCTCTAGATTTACAGGAGAAGACTAATGCGCATTTTGATTCTAGGTGGAGACGGTTATCTAGGATGGGCCACAGCCCTCTATTTCTCCCACCGGGGATATGAGGTATCTATTCTCGATAATTTGGCCAAGCGAAAGTGGG
>JAZGDP010000037.1:0-6964 GCA_036477885.1 Dehalococcoidia bacterium | reverse complement strand
CTCGGAGGTCGGAGAGGAGGTGTCTACGCGAGGGACGGTCCTCCACGGCCCGTCGGAGCTGGGACAAGGCCAGGACAGGTAAATTCAGCTCTCGGGCCAGGCCCTTGAGGGATCGCGATATTTCGCTCATCTCCTGCACCCTGTTCTCTGAGCCCTTGCTGCCCTGCATTAGTTGAAGGTAGTCCACTATCAGAAAATCTATGCCTCGCTCCAGGTGCAAACGCCGAGCCTTGCTACGCATCTCCACTATATTAAGAAGGGGTGAGTCATCTACGTATATGAGTAGTTGAGCCAAGATTCCTGTAGCGTCCATCACCTTTCTTTCCTCGGCCTCGGTGTGTCTGCCCAACCTCAATCTTTGGCTGTCCACGCCGGATTCGCTGGCCAGCAAGCGCTGCACCACCTGCTCCTTGCCCATCTCCAGGCGAAATATCGCTACCCTAGCGCCCGGGTTCATCGCCGCGGTTCGCGCCATGTTTAAAGCCAACGTGCTCTTGCCCATGCTGGGCCTCGCCGCCAGGATTATTAGATCGGAGCGCTGAAAGCCCCCGGTGAGATCATCCAGGTCCACAAACCCAGTCTCTATAGAGGAGACCTCTCCCTCCTTGGGTTCCGGCCCAAACCCACTATCCTCCAGATATTTATCCAGCACATCCCTAATGTGTACAAAGTCTCGGGGGCTCTGACCTCTACGCAGGTGAAAGAGTATATCCTCTGCCTTGCTCAGGGCGGAGTCCTCATCGGGGCCTGCTTCGAAGCCTATAGTAGCTATCTGACCTGCCGCATCAATGAGATGTCGCATCGTAGACATGCGATGCACTATGCGAGCGTAGTATTGTATGTGTACCGAGGTGGGTACTATGGACACCAGATGACTGAGATAGGCAGGCCCTCCGATCTCCTCCAGCCTATTCTGCCGTGTCAATTCGTCGGCCATGGTTATCTGATTTATCGCCTCGTTGCGGCCGTATAAGGCTAAACAGGCCTCATAACACCAGCGATTTATCTCTCGATAAAAATCCTCTCCCGTTAAAAAGGAGGCTATAGTTGTAATAGCCTCGCTATCTATGAGAAGGGAGGCGATTACAGCCTCTTCCGCGCTAATATCGTGAGGAGGGAGTTTTTCCGCATACATATCCGTTACCCCTGAGCTTCCTTCTCTCCTTCCGTCCCCTCATCCAGCTCCTTCTGTTTCTCACCCCCTGGGGAAGGCTCCTTATCGGCTGGAGCATCCTCCAGAGCCTGGGGTGCTTCCTCAACAGGGGCTTGGGCCCGAGGAGCGGCTGAAGTAGCTGAATCCTCAGTGTCCGAGGCCCTCTTTTTCACTCGCTTTCTCTTGGTTTGAGCTGCTGTTTCCTGTTTTTCCGTGGCTATAACCATCTTTTTTCTTCGTTTTTTCGCTGGTGCTTTTGCCGCGGTCTCCGTCGCCGTTACCTCGGCCTTCTTCAGCTCCGACTCAGCCTCCTTTGCTTCTTCCACCGACTCTGTATCGGGAGGCGATGGCTCGGCCTTCCTTCTCACCCTCCTTACCTTAGGTTTGGCTGCTACCTCCGCCGCCGCTTTTCCCTTCGCCTTTACCTTCTCTTCTGGCTCAATTACCGTGGTAACAGAAAGGGCGATGTCCTGGGACAGCTTTATGGAAACCTCATAACGGCCCAGGCGCCGGATAGGTTCGTCCAACGCCACACCCCTCTTATCTATTTGATGATCCAAAAGTTTCGATAGTTCTCGAGCTATGACGGCGCTGGTAATCGAGCCATAGAGGCGCTCGCCGGAGCCCGCCTTGGCCTTGATGACCAGAGTCGTCTTCTTAAGACGCTCCGCTAGGGTTTGCATCTCCTCCCCTGCTTTGTCGCGTCGCTGAGATGCCACCCTACGAAGGGCATCCACTCGCTTAACTTGTTCCGGGGTAGCTAAGACCGCTATCTTCCTGGGGATGAGATAATTTCGAGCGAAGCCGTTGGCGACCTCTTTTATCTCGCCAACCTCGGCCTTACCGGGTAGATCCTCTAAAAATACTACTTTCACCGCTACTAGTCGCTCCCTTTTTATCCCGTATTATAGTCGTCTCAGGGGATTGACACAAGGCAAAGATGACGACAAAAAGGGGTAATTCACCCCAGGGCCTTCTCTAAACCCCCACGCCATGCCTCTTCTATCTTCTCCAATGGCAGATCCCAGATCTCCTTGACAATGAACCGTTTGCCCCCCACCCCACCCAGCTTCCTCAGCGGGACGCCACAGGATTGTGCCATCTCCTCCAGTTTCGCCAAATTCTGAGGCTCCACGGAAGCCACTATTCTGGAAGGGCTTTCACCAAGGAGCTGGGCGTCTCGCCTCCCCTCCATGACCCAGTCCCCGCTAAATCCTATACTACCTACGATACAGCTCTCGGCGAGGGCGACAGCCAGACCTCCATCGGAGCAATCGTGGGCCGACTTTAGAAGTCCTTCCTCTATAGCGGTGAGGCAACACTGCTGCACCCGCCTCTCCAACGAAAGGTCTATAGTGGGCCTACCCCCCACCACCTCATGGATTAGCTCCAGATATTCGCTGCCGCTAAGGGCCGAGCTTACCCCGGCCTCGGCTTCTCCAGCCCCTAAAAGAAGCACGATGTCCCCATCATCTTTAAAGCCCATGGTGCAAATGTGGTGCACATCCTCCACCATGCCCACCATTCCTATGACTGGGGTGGGATACACCGCCTGGCCTCGGGTCTCGTTATATAGGCTGACGTTGCCGCTGACGACGGGTATCTGTAAAACCTCACAGGCTTCGGCCATGCCCAAAATGCACTCCTCCAACTGATAATAAACATCGGGCCTCTCGGGGTTACCGAAGTTTAGGCAGTCGGTGATAGCCAGGGGTTGGGCGCCGCTGCAGACCAGGTTTCTCGCCGCCTCGGCCACCGCCATAGCACCTCCCCAGCGAGGGTCCAGGTAGCAGTATCTACCGTTGCCATCGGTGGTGAGGGCTATAGCCTTCTTAGTGCCTTTTATACGCAGCACCGCAGCATCGGCCCCAGGAGGTATAACGGTATTGGTCTGCACGTGATGGTCATACTGGCGATAGATCCACTCCTTGCTGGCGATGTTGGGAGAGGAAAGGAGCTTAAGCAGGACTTGAGACGCCTCATCAGGCAGGTCCGGCAGGTGGTCTAAATTCATAGTCTGCAAAGGCTTCAGCCACTCTGGCTCAACACCCTCTTTCCTGTATAAAGGGGGATCGGTAAGGATCTGCACAGAGACCTCTGCCACCACCTTGCCCTCGTCCAGCACCCGGGCCATGCCATCATCGGTCACGTAGCCAATGATGGCGGAGGGAAGGTCCCAACGCTCTAGAATGGCCTTAACCTTATCTTCGCAACCTCTCTTGACGACGATGAGCATCCTCTCCTGAGATTCGGATAGCATGACCTCATAGGGATTCATGCCCTTCTCCCGACGAGGCACTTTGGCAATGTCTATAACCACTCCGCTACCTGCCCTGGCGGCACACTCCACGGTGGCGCTGGTCAGACCTGCCGCCCCCAGATCCTGGAGCCCTGTTATGTAATCCGTATCGGCAATTTGCAGACAGAGCTCGATAAGCACCTTCTCCAGAAAGGGGTTGCCCACCTGCACCGCCGAGCGCAGCTCTCTCTCCTCCTCGAAGGTACGAGAGGCCAGGCCCGATGCGCCGTGAATGCCATCGCGACCGGTGTCTGCCCCTACCAACATCAGCAGGTTCCCCACCCCTTTGGCCCCGGCCTTCACCAGCTTTTTGGTCTCCACCAGGCCTACACACATGGCATTCACCAGGGGATTCTCCGAGTAAGAGGGAGAGAATAGCACCTCCCCTCCCACATCGGGTACACCTATGCAGTTACCGTAAGCGGATATGCCCCCCACCACCCCCTGGAAAAGGTAGCGATTACGCCGCTCTCCCAGCGGGCCGAAGCGGAGGGAGTTGAGGAGGGCCATGGGGCGAGCCCCCATAGCGAAGATATCCCGCACGATGCCACCCACCCCTGTGGCCGCCCCCTGATAGGGCTCTATAGCGGAAGGATGGTTGTGGGACTCTATCTTCATCACCACCGCCAGCCCGTCGCCGATGTCTATTACACCGGCGTTCTCCTCGCCGGGCGGCACCAAGACTCGGGGGCCACTGGCGGGAAGGAGCTCAAGAAGGGGTTTGGAGTGTTTATACCCACAGTGCTCGCTCCACAGGGCCCCAAACATGCCCAACTCCAGTGGATTTGGCTCCCTGCCCAACCTTTCTACGATGAGGCGATATTCGTCCTCGCTGAGGGCTATCTCATCCAGGGCCTCTTTAGATACCGGCATAATGCGTCCTCAACCCATAGAAAATCACAAAAAAGCTACACCCACGGCAATAGAGTTATTGATAAAATGAGCCGCTGCCTATTTCTCGCAAACGGTATTAACCTTGTCTTCCCTCCCAGCCCACCCCATGGCTTAGCCCTGGTGGTGGGAGGCTTCACCACCCCCAAGGTTCTCGGGGAGCGAATCCCCATTCTTTTAACTAACTTTGTGAATCACATAGTCTAGGATGGACTCGAAGATGAACCTCCCGTCCGCCCCACCCAGCATCTCCTCGCAGGAGCGTTCGGGGTGGGGCATCATCCCCAAGACGTTGCCCTCCTTGTTCACGATGCCCGCTATGTTCCTCAGGGAGCCGTTGGGGTTGGCGTCCTGAGTTATCTCCCCCGAGGGAGAAGAGTAGCGGAACACTATTCTACCCTCCTCCTCCAGCTCCATGAGGGTGGCCTCATCGGCGTAGTAAAAGCCCTCGCCGTGGGCCATGGGTATGCGGAGCACCTGGCCGGGGCTGCACGCCTGGCTGAAGGGAGTGGAGGTGTTATCCACTCTAAGGTGGGTCCACTGGCAGCGGAACTGTAGGTGGCTATTGCGTATCAGGGCCCCGGGTAGTAGTCCTGCCTCGCAGAGGGTCTGAAAGCCGTTGCATATGCCCAGCACCAGCTTACCTTGGGCGGCGAAGTTCTCCACCTCCCCCATCACTGGGGAAAAGCGAGCTATGGCACCGGTACGGAGGTAATCGCCGTAGGAGAAGCCGCCTGGGAGGATCAGGCAGTCGTAATCAGACAGATTGGTCTCTTTGTGCCACACATACTCCACTTTTTGGTAGAAGACGCGCTCCAAGACATGGTAGCAATCGCCGTCGCTGTAGGTGCCTGGAAAAACAATAACCCCGAATCTCATTTCGTTTTCATTGAAAGGGATGTCGAGGTTTTTGTCAATCGACCCACGAGAGGGTGAACTAACCCTTTTCCACGCCTTACTTGCTTTGTTTCTCCAGAAGCTCCGAAACTATCTGATTGACCTCTCTGCCGTCGGCCTTTCCTTTGACCTTGGCCATGACCTGCCCCATGACCTTGCCTCTATCCCCGGGGCCCAGGGCTCCCATCTCCCGGATTACCTGGCGAGCGATTTCCACGATCTCATCCCTGGACATCTGGGCTGGAAGATATTTCAGGAGCACAGTCAACTCTGTCTTCTCCCTGGCTACCAGGTCCAGGCGATTACCCTTAGTAAACTCCTCTATACTCTCTTTATGCCTTTTAACCTGTCGGGAAATGACCTTGATGCAGCCCTCGTCGTCCAGATCAGTCCTCTGGGCTATCTCCTCATTCCTTATATCGGCTCTTAACAAACGAAGGATGGAACGCTCCACCTCATTCCCTTTGCGCATCGCCTCTTTCAGATCGTCTATCAGTTTTTCCTTTATCCCACTCACCGGATAGAGTCGTACTCCTCTCGATGGCTCAAAAAGGCCTTCTCATCTTCTGGCGTTTTTACGTCGTCTTGCCGCCTCTTTCTTCTTTCTCCTTATAGTAGGGCTCTCAAAATGTTCTCTGCGGCGAGCCTCAGCCAGGATACCGTCCTGCTGTACTCTTTTGTTAAAGCGTTTGAGAAGGCTCTCAAAGGTCTCATCATCTTTAAGCCTGACCTCTGTCACATTGCCTCACCTCCTTCTAACTTAGAAATCTGAAAAAACTGCAATGGTTCTGTCAAATGAGAATTATAGACTAGGCAAAGGCATGGTGTCAATGGAGGGTAATCTAGGCCTTTTTCGCCGGTAGGTACATGAGTCCTTCCCTGGGCTTACCTACAGCCTCCACCTGGGAGCGGCCATATAAATAGGAGGTGTAGGCAGCCAACAGGGCATCGCACTGATCATGATCCAATGTTGATAAACGGGTCGAACTAGAGGGAATGATGCCGCAAATTCGCTTCTTCAAAAAGGCCATCCCCTCAGCTTTAAATTTAGAGGGTATGACCTTACCAAAGAGGCGCACCTTGGTGGCGTAGGGATAGACCTCGATCACCTCGTGCCCTTGGGCCGATAGGGTAACAGCTAAGGCCATAGCCCTATATGTCATGGTCTTTATGATGGATTTCTTAGTGGTGTAGAAACAGCCAATCCCCATTTTAGACAGGGCCCTTTCAGCCCAACGCCCCTTGAAAGGAGAGGAGGGGCGACAAGGACAGGCCTCCTCCAGGCAGCACACGCCCAGAGGAAGGCTTAGAGGGGCATCGATGCCCACCACACAATGGGGGTATCCTCTCAGCTCCCCCAGTAGCTCTCCCTCCCGATGAAAGAAGCCTAGATGGATAAGCTCCCCTTCAACCGATAGGACAGCCCAAGCGCTAGGCCTGGCCTCCGAGGAGGTAAGGTCTATACCCACAAAGAAAGTAGGTTCATCTAGGGTCATTTTTAGCGACCCTGCGTCAGTTTCCCCGGCTGGACTACACACCCAGAGTATACCGGAATCTATCCCTTAGAGGCAGAAGGGGCTGAGAACAACCACATCATAGGCGAGCCGGTCTTGAAGGTATGCCTTTTTAAGAAAGGCATATGTCCGAACGTGGCCAAACGCTACCGCTTCTTTCCCTCCCACCCCGCCCCTTATGCCTCCTTAAATAACTCTTCCTTCCCGAGC
>JAZGDP010000036.1:0-7229 GCA_036477885.1 Dehalococcoidia bacterium | reverse complement strand
GTGCGGGAGTTGAACACCTCTATTATGTCCACCTGGGAGAGGATGCTCTCCAGGGCCTCATACTTCAGCACCGAGTTCCTGAATCGGTCGAAGGGGTGGGGGATGGATACCAGTCCCCCCTGCTCCTTGATGCGGGCCACCGTCTCCTGGGGGGAGAGGCCGGGGGGCACCTCCTCCTTCAAGACGAGGCCCGTTATCTCGCCGAAGGGGGTCTTTATCTCCTCGGCTACTATCACCTTGAAGGGAGCCATGCGCTCCACCTCCAGGGCGCCTTTAATGGTGTTGTGGTCGGTGAGGGCGATGCAGCTAAGTCCTACCTCCACACAGCGGGCCACCAGGCGCTCCGGCGGGGTGGCGCAGTCGCTGGAGTAGTGGGTATGCATATGGAAATCGGCTCGTAACGTGGAAGGCTTCTTCATCGGCTCAAACAGACATTACTGAGGATAGGTTGTCACACCCGTTCCAGGTACTGACCGGTTCGGGTGTCCACCTTAATGGTATCGCCCTGGCTCATGAACATGGGTACCTGAAGGGTCAGGCCCGTCTCCAGGGTAGCGGACTTGGTGCCTGCCTGGGCGGTGTTGCCCTTAAAGGCGGGGCCCGTTTCGGCCACCTGCAACTCCACGGCGGTGGGCATCTCCACCCCTATTATCTCGCCGCCGTGAAATATGAGGTCCAGGGACATGCCCTCTTTGAGATAGCTCAAGGCATCGCTCAAGAGGTCGGCGGCCAGAGAGGTCTGTTCATAGGTCTCGGCGTCCATAAAATAGAAGAGGCTACCCTCGCTATAGAGATACTGGGCCCGCCGACGCTCCAGAGTGGCCTTAGGGAACTTGGCTCCTGCCTGAAAAGTGCGCTCGATGGTATGGCCGCCGCGGACATCCCTGAGCTTCATGCGTACCTGGGCCGAGCCCCGTCCCATCTTTATGTGCTGATAGTCGATGACCTGATAGAGGCGCCCCTCCAGCTCTATAGTTATCCCCTTTTTAAGGTCGCCTGTGTCTATCATCTCATCCCTCCCAACCGTCTTTTTTCGGTGATTTGGTCAGACCTTTGGCCCTTTCATCTCCCAGTATAACCATATCCTCTATCCTCACCCCGCCCCAGTCCGGCAGGTAGATACCCGGCTCGATGGTAAACACCATATTCTTCTCCAAGGTGACCGAGGAGTTCATCCCCAGCCGAGGCTGCTCGTGGACCGCCAGGCCGATGCCGTGGCCCAGGGAGTGGCCGAAGTTCTCTCCATAGCCCGCCCCCTCTATCACAGAGCGAGCCAACGCATCAGCCTGATGGCCACTCATTCCCGTCCCTACGGCCTCCATAGCGGCTAGCTGAGCTGCCAGGACTGTATCATATATCCTCTTGAAGGTGTCATCGGGGCTGCCGAGACAGAAGGTGCGCGTGATGTCGCTGCAGTAGCCGTCCACCTGGGCCCCCATATCTATGACCACCGGCTCTCCTCGCTCTATGGGGCGCTCTGAGGGGTGGTGGTGAGGCAGGGCAGCGTTTGGCCCCGCAGCGACGATGGTATCGAAGGATACCTTATCGGCCCCCTGCTCCCGCATGGCTGCCTCCATCCTCCAGGCCACCTCTCGCTCCGACATCCCCGGCTCCAGGGCAGGGGCTACCTCCATCATGGCGGCGTCGGCTATTTGCACCGCCTTCTCAATGGCCTTCAGTTCTTCGGGGTCTTTAATGGCGCGTAGAGACTCCACCAGCTCCGCCGTGGCCATCAATCTGGGGCGAACCGAGGGAGCCATATGGCGCACCACATGGGCCAGTTGTTGATATAGGGCGAAGGAGAGATGATGGGCCTCGAAAGCCAACCTGCGAGGCTTCATCTGGGATAGCACGTCGGGGAGCCAACCCCTCAGGCTGCCTTGAAGAATTTTCACTAACTGGAAGTGGGAGGACTGCCTTTCCACCTGCTGGAAGTAGCGAAAATCGGTGGCGATGAAGGCGTGCTCCTGGGAGATCAGGAGATAGCCTGCCGAGCCCGTGAACCCCGAAAGGTATCGGCGGTTCTCCGGCTGGGATACTAAGAGAGCGTCCAGCCCCTTTTCCTCCAGCTTACCCCTGAGCCTTTTTAGTCGAGTTTCCATGATTTAGTGCTCTTTTGTGCAAAGCTCTTTAAGTTTTTGGTGAGTCCTTCATGAGCAAGCGCAACGCTGGTATTCCCTCCCATCCCCGGTGCTTCAGGGGACGAAACCCTCTGAGACGTTCCTGGATAGAAGGGTGGAAATATAGAGGTATTTTTGAGACTAATTATTTAGTACCCTTTTCTGAGCATAAGCCTACCAACACCTCCAGGGCGGCGACGAACCCCCTCCACCCCAGGCCCACTATCTGTCCTCGACATATGGGAGCGAGGATGGATTTATGGCGCCACTCCTCTCGGGCGTAGACGTTGGAGAGATGCACCTCTATTACTGGTAGAACGGTGTCCACCAGAGCGTCCCGCAGGGACAACCCGTAGTGGCTTAGGGCTCCGGCATTTATGATGATCCCCGAGGCTTCACCCGCCTTGCTCTGAAGGAAATCGATAAGGGCGCCTTCACTGTTGGACTGAAAGCTGGCGACCTCCATCCCCAGCTCTCCCGCCCGCTTCTTCAGCAAGTCGGTTATCTCATCTAGGGTCTGGCTACCGTATACAGCGGGGTCACGCTTTCCCAGCCAGTTTAGGTTGGGGCCGTAGAGTACCAGAATCTTCATGAGGCTTTTCTCTCCTCTCGTGCTCTGGGATGGGCTTTCATGTAGCTCTTTCGAGCCTCGCTTTGAGTGATATGAGTGTATATCTGGGTGGTGGAGAGGCTCTGGTGGCCTAAAAGCTCCTGTACCACCCTTAAATCGGCCCCGCCGTCCAGCAGGTGGGTGGCGAAGGTGTGTCTCAGGACGTGGGGATGCACCCTTTGGTCCAGCCCGCTGAGTCGGGCGTGCTTCTTGACGATGGCCTGTACACTCCTCTCCGAGATGCCTTTTCCATACTTGTTGAGGAAGAGGCTATCGGTTCCCTTTCCCTTCAATAGTTGACTCCGCCCCTGTTGAATATAGGCATCGAGGGCTGACAGGGCCGGCCGTCCAGCGAGGACCACCCTTTCCTTGGAGCCCTTGCCCCATACCCTCACCTCCCGAGTGGACGGGTCTATATCGCCCAGCTTTAGCTTAGCCAGCTCGCTTACCCGCAGGCCCGAGGCGTAGAGGATCTCCAGCATAGCCCTATCCCGCAGCCCTTGGGGGGTGGATAGATCGGGGGATTCCAGCAGGTGGAACACCTCCTTAATGGCTAGGAAGGAAGGCAAACGCTTATCTAGCTTAGGTGTCAGCGCCTTGGCCTCCCTGGAGCCCCTCTTCCAAAGGGGGCTGGCCTCCACCTCTCCCTCCCGTACTAGATAACGGAAGAGGGACCGCAGAGCGCTCAGTTTGCGGCTGACGCTGGGTTTGTCATACCCCTGTTTTACACGATTGCGTCCCAGTTTAACGGTCTGTCGGCTCAGCCAGGCTACATAACTACGCACAAGCTGCCTATCGACTTTTCGAAGATCTATCACTTCGGCCTCTTTTATGAACCGGAAAAAGGACGCTAAATCGCTGAGATAGTTATTTATGGTGTAGGAAGAGAGGCCCCTCTCGGAATCGAGATAGCGTTCATAGCCCAGGGTGATATCCCCTAACTCATGCTCCTCTCTTAATATGCCAAGGAGTCTTTTAAGACTGGGCCGCAACTGCCATCTCCTCCCGCTCTTCTACTACCGGGCCTTTAAACTTGCACTGAGTACACCGGCCTCTCCCTTCGCCGGAGGCCACCAGTAGCCCTCCGCACTGGGGACAAGGAGGGGCCAGGGGCCTTTGGTTGACGGCGAAGTTGCAAGTAGGGAAATTTGCGCAACCGTAAAAGACCTTGTTATCCTTCCTTCGCCTCTCCACTAAGTCTCCGCCGCACCGGGGGCAGTCGACACCGGTCTTGATGCGATAGGGCTTGGCATTTCTACATTTAGGGAAGGCGCTACAAGCCAGAAATGGGCCGTGGCGACCGGTTTTCACCACCATGGGGCTGCCGCACTTCTCGCAGACCTCCTTAGTTACTTCGTCGGGCATCTTTATCTTGGCGACATTAACCGTTGCCTCCCGCACCGCCTCCTCGAAGGGCTGATAAAATTCCCTGAGGAGGGGCACCCATTCCCGCTCTCCTCGGGCTATCTCGTCTAGCTCCTCCTCCATCTCGGCGGTGAAACCGAGGTTGATTATCTTAGGGAAGTTCTTGGCTAGAAGGTCGTTTACCACCATACCCAGCTCCTCGGGGTGGAGCCTCCCTTTTATTCTTTTGACATACCACCGTTCCTGAAGGGTGGACATAATGGGGGCATAGGTGCTGGGGCGTCCAATCCCATGCTCCTCCATGGCCTTGACCAGGGTAGCCTCGGTGTAACGCTGAGGAGGCTGGGTGAAACGCTGGTTGGGGTTCAGCCCCCAGCAGCGGAGGGTCTCACCCACCGATAGCTCTGGAATAGCCTTCTTATCCTGTTTTTCCTCCTCCTCTTCGTCTTTGCTCTCGCTGTACAGAATTAGAAATCCGGGGAACTTGGGCACGGAGCCGTTGGCATTAAATAGGTATCCCGTCCCCGATTTGGTGCTCATCGCCTCGATATCCACTGAGGTGGTATCCAGAAGGGCGTTGGACATCTGGCTGGCCACCATCCGTTTCCAGATGAGTTCGTAGAGGCGAAACTGCTCGGACTTGAGATGGGCCTTAATAGCCGAGGGCTCCCGCTGGACCCCAGTGGGACGGATGGCCTCGTGGGCCTCTTGAGCCCCCTTGGCCTTGCGAGTGAAGGAACGGGGATGGGGGGGGATGAACTCCTTTCCATATTTATCGGCGATGTAACGGCGGGCCTCGGCTTTGGCCTCGGCGGAGACCTGGGTGGAGTCGGTACGCATATATGTTATGAGCCCTACTGAGCCCTCGCTGCCCAGGGGAAGGCCCTCGTATAGTTTCTGGGCTACCGCCATGGTCTTCTTGGCGGTGAATCCTATACGCCGCCAGGCCTCCTGCTGCAGGGTGCTGGTGGTGAAGGGCGGGGCCGGCGACCGGCTCACCTGCTTTTTCTTGACAGCAGATGCCTTATAGGCGGCCCCCGCAAGATCGGCTACGATGCACTGGGCCTCCTCTTGGTTAGGTATCTCAATCTTTTTCTTCTTACCTAAGTAGGTGGCGAGGCTAGCTTTAAATAGGGAGTCCTTTCCATTGGTATCCTTGCTCAGCTCCGCCTCTATTACCCAGTATTCTTTGACGACAAAGGCCTCGATCTCCCGCTCCCTATCGGCGATCATACGCAGCGCCGCCGACTGCACCCTACCGGCCGAGAGGCCCTTTTTCACCTTCTTCCACAAGAGGGGGCTGAGGCGATATCCCACCAGTCTATCCAGTATGCGGCGGGCCTGCTGAGCGTTTACCAGGTTCATATCCAGCTCTCTAGGGTGTTGGAAGGCCTCTTTGACCGCCCTTTCAGTTATCTCGTGGAAGACTACTCGGCGGGCAGCCTTGATGGTAAGCCCCGAGGCCTGTAGGAGATGCCAGGAGATGGCCTCGCCCTCCCTGTCGGGGTCGGTGGCCAAGTACACCCTGGAGGCTTTCTGGATCGATTCCTTCAGCTCCTTTAAGAGTCCCTTCTTTTCCTTGGGGACCTCGTAGAAGGGAGCGAAATCGTGGGCTACATCCACCCCCAGTCGGTATCTGGGTAGGTCTCGCACATGGCCCAGGGAGGCCTTGATGGTGTATTTCCTGCCCAGAATCTTGGATAGGGTTTTTGCCTTGGCGGGGGACTCCACAATAACCAGTTCTTTACCCATGGCTTCAGTCCACCCCCACCTTATATTCCTCGGGCGCCTCCCGTCCCAGGACGTAGTTCATGCCGGCCACCTGCCTCACCATACCCTTTAGCTCCATCATGGAAAGGGTGCTGCTCACCATGACTATGGGTAGGCCACTGCGGCGATGCACCTCGTCTATGTGGATGGGCTCCGTGGACAGGTGCTTCAGCAGCTTAGCCTCCACATCGGTGGCGGGGATTAGCTCTCGTGCCTCCAACTGCTGGGATACGGCAGTTAGGTTCAGCTCCTCCAGGATATCCTGGTAATTAGATACCAGCTTAGCGCCATCCTGTATCAGACGGTTGACCCCTTTGCTCTTGGGGGAGAGGACGCTTCCCGGGACGGCGAAGACCTCTCGATTCTGCTCCAACGCCCATCGGACGGTGATGAGGGCGCCGCTACGGTCCCCCGCCTCCACCACCAGCACCCCCATGCTGAGGCCGCTCATGATACGATTGCGGCGGGGAAAGTGCACAGGCCGGGGGCGCGTTCCCAGGGGGTAGTCGCTTATCAGGGCCCCGTGATTCAGGATCTCCCTGGCCAGTGGGGCGTGGTCGGCGGGGTATACCATATCCAGGCCGCAGGCGAGGACGGCGATGGTGCGCCCTCCGGCGTCCATGGCTGCTCGATGGGCTGTCGAGTCTATTCCCCTGGCCAGACCGCTGACGATGGTGATACTGTTTCGGGCCAGGTCCGTGACTAACGACTCCGCCACCTCTCGACCGTAGACTGTGGCCCCGCGGGTGCCCACTACGGCGATGGCCCACTCGTCGGCCTCGGTGAGGGAGCCTCGCATATAGAGGACGGGGGGCGGATCGTAAATCTCCTTGAGCCTTTTGGGATAGGAGGTATCGTTCCAGGTCATGGCCTTTACTTTGTAGCTGGCCAGCCGCTCCATCTCGTCATCGGGCGAAATCTTAGGGCGCCGGCTGACGATAGCGCTGGCCGACTTGACATCCAGCCCTGCGGCCTTAAGCTCCGAGGCGTCGGCTTGCCAGGCCTCTTCCAGGCTGCCGAAGTGCTTCTCCATCAAGGCAAACCTGGCCCTGCCTACGCCGGGGATCAGATTTAAGGCAACCCAGTACTTTAAGTCGTCCATGCCATTCCTCAGTGTTCGGTGAGCTAGTCGAACCGTTCAAATCATTCTAGCACAGCCCACAACGCCGAGACAATTGAGTTTGTTGCATATTTCATTGGCGATGCTAAACTTGGGCCATGTCTAAGCGCCAATTCTATTGGCAGTGGCTCCGAAAGTCATTCATCAAGCCTCTGGTATATTTCGGAATTATATCGGGGGTTGTGGCAGTCATTGGCGGCATTATTAGTGCCCTGCTGCCTCAATTGGGGGGCAGTATGGGTGT
>JAZGDP010000035.1:0-9548 GCA_036477885.1 Dehalococcoidia bacterium | reverse complement strand
TAATTTGGTACGTAGGCTAGTACTAATTAATGGTAGACTAGGAAAGGACAGGAAGCGGGTAAAGAAAGGTAAATATTCCGTAAAAATAAGGCAAAATCTGCATCGAGGGTCTAGGATGAATTTCTCTCTGGAGCGGATGCTGGCGATAGGACACCCGTACTTCTGTACGGCAGCCTTAGTACCAAATTCCTATTGTCATATATCAAGTTATGTTCCAGAATTATAGTAAGTAAAGTTAGGATCCTTTACACAGGAGGGTCATCATGAATCAGCGTACGTGGTTTTTGGTCTCGGGCTTCGGGATAGCAGCCCTCATAGCCCTAGTACTTAGCTACACTGTCCTATAGGCTCATCATACCTAAGATATGACCTTATTCATTGTGGAAAGGCTTAATAAGTCAACGTAGAATATGACCTTCTTTAAGATATCTAGGTAAATAGCGAATTCCCTCATAGCCGTGGAATCACCCCCCTGATCCCGGCTTCATTCGCCCTAATACAGAGCTCCGGTTCTCACCGGAGCTCTGTATTTACTGAGTAACCCTCTGCCATCGACTTTTATCAGGACAAACCCGGCGGGGGCTTGTAAACCGAGTTACAGAGGAGCAATGGGAGCGCCCCAAGAGCTACCAATAGGTATCTAATGTTGCTACAGAATAGTACTCATGTCCCGTAGAGATTAGGACTATTGTATGATGTGCTCTCGGCACCCGTGCCGTATTCTACTAATTAATGTAGGGAAGTCTCTGGAGATGAGCGGCACAGGCGTCGCTTCGGCTCCTCGCAATCGCCGCCCATTCAGAGCAGATTGGGAGAAAGTGATGTCCCAAACTATTCGGAAAATATGGGCTTTCAAACCTGTAAAACGCCATGGAGGGCGTACAAAGGTCCTATCAGTGGTATGGCTGGTTGCTCTTCTCATTCTTCCGGCTGTTCTAGCAGCCTGTGGTGGTGGTGAGTCCCCTCCACCCCCCACGCCCACCTCAGCGCCCATAGCCACACCAACTCCCGCATCGACTCCCACCTCAATACCCCAACCAGCGCTGGAGGAATCCCTCTTTCTTGAGATAGTCGAACCCGCAAACGAAAGCGTCGTTAGCAATTCACCTGTTACAGTCGGCGGAAATACCACCCCCGACGCAGTGGTCAGCATCAACGGGGAGATTGTGGAGGTCAACGCCCTGGGAGAGTTCGCCGTTTCCGTGTTGATTGATCCCGGCCCCAATCTAATAGAGGTTATCGCAAGCGATATAGACGGAAAGCAGGAGTCGGCCGTCCTGGCCATCATCTTCGTGCCGTGAAGTTTACCGGCCAGCATCCCGGTTCACTGAGGAGTCCACAAATGAAGATACATCATATGAAGAAACAGCATCTGATTACCGGACTGGTGATCATCCTTCTTTTGGCGGCAATGCTGGCATTTAGAAGCACTATCGCCTACTCCTCACCGCTGCAGGGCGAAGGCGAACGATCGGGCGTTTTTGGAGAGGTGGTACAGATAGATGAAGATGCCATCGTCGTCAACGTAGGCGGAAAGAGCGTGCGAATACAGCTCTCTCCGGACAGCCGCTTCATTGGCACGGGGCAGGGCAACGGAAGCCTTAACATCCAGCCAGGAGATAGGGTGGCTGTGATGGTTGTGGATGAAGACGGTACCGTAGTGGCCGAATCGGTCATGGTGATACCCCAAAGAGCCAACATGGTACACATCATGGGAGTGGTGGGCCAATCCGCCGATGACGGTGTTACCATCATCACCGATGAGGGCCAACATCTAATAATTAAACTCTTTTCTGATATCCCCATACCTGCACCCGGTACAGTGGTGACAGTAGTGGGACAGAGAGATCCTATTACCGGGATCATTCAGGCCCGGTCCTTCCATCAGCTAAACGATACCCTCCAGCGGCTGAGCAATCACCTGGACACACTTGAGACGGATGTACCCAACGATCAGGCGCAGATTGCCCACCTGGCTCGGATTCGTCACCTTATTGAGAGGACCAGTAGGCGTCAGATAGAGATCCTGAGCAACGTCATCGAACAGCTACCCGAAGAGGCTCGCCCAGCCCTGGAACGAGCCGTCCGGAACCTTGAGGAAGCAAACCAGGCCGTATTGCGAGCCTTTTCCCAAGCCCTGGAAAAGGTGGGGATAATAGATAGGGTAGCTGAGATATCGATAGAGGACGACCTAGACGAACATTACATCCCGCCTGAAATCCCCTTCTCCCGAGAGGACTTGGCCAAGATCCTGGGC
Organism: Dehalococcoidia bacterium; assembly: GCA_036477885.1. Classification (GTDB taxonomy): domain Bacteria; phylum Chloroflexota; class Dehalococcoidia; order JAZGDP01; family JAZGDP01; genus JAZGDP01. The sequence continues at coordinate 7,291 of JAZGDP010000035.1, read as the reverse complement.
CTGGAGCCACTGGAGCTTTCGGCCAGGTTCCAACAGGGTAAGAGCCTGCTCCAGATCGCCGAGGAGCACGGCCTAACGCCGGAGCGCCTCGAAGAGGCTATCATGAGGCTGGTCAGGGAGCGGGCCGCTTCCCTCATCGAGAAGGGCCACTTGACCGCGGATGAGGCCAAGCGACTCACTGAACAATTTCGCGAAAAGATGCTGAAGCTTATCTTGGAGGCCTTGCACACAGACCGACAATACGACGCTGCTCCAGATTTCCCCATTTCTCCAGAGGATGCAGCGCAGATCCTTGGTATACCCCTGAAGGAGATGATCCGCCACTTTGAGGAGGGCGGCACTTTTAAACAACTGATTCAGCGCCGGGGCCTATCGGTGGAGTCGGTGATCGAGAGGATGTTAAATCTAGCTCGACAGCGCCTGGCCACCCTGGTAGAAGAAGGCCGTATTACCCCCCAGGAGTTGGTAGAACACCTTGAGAGGATGACACAGGAGTTGTTTCAAGAGCTTGCCCGGACTCCAGAAGACCTGATCGTAGAGTCCCGCCCTATACAGGTTGTCCCCATTAACATTCCTTTCAACCTGGACGCGGTGGCCCGAATCCTTGACCTCTCACCTGACACCCTGCTCCGCCTGCTCTATGAAGGCAATTCCGTGGAGCAGATCGCTAAGGAGCGGAACATCTTTTTGGACAAGCTGATTAACGCCCTCCTGGCTCCCATGGAGGAGCATCTAGGCTACCTGCTGAAGGAGGAGCGCATAATTGAGGAGCAGGCCAGGCGTATGTACGATGAAATGCGCCAGGGGCTTCTCCGGGCATTGCGGGAGTTCCATCTGCCCGAATACCAGGAGTTCAACCTCGAAGGTGGTGTCATTGAACCCTCCCTGGGCCTATCCACCAATGTACCTATTACCCTGGTCGATGTAGCCCGTGTCCTGGGCATCGAATTGGCGGAGATACAACGTCTGTTCGAGACTGATGAATCCCTTCTACCCCTTCTGAAAGCTCGGGGCATAGATGCGGAAGAGTTTGTACGGGTCATTATCGATCTGGCCCGCCAGCGTTTGAATACTACAGAGGAGGGCCGTGACCTCACCCGAGAGCAAATCGAAAATATCTTGGTAGAGCTAAAGCACCGCCTTCTGCCCGAGGTTCAAGTGTTCGAAGCCGATAGCCTCACCCAGATCGTGGGTGACTCCGGCCCGGACACTGCTGGCTTCGCTCTGCCGAGTATTTCCAGCCCCAGCGAGTTTTTCCAGGCACTGGGAATAGACGCTGAGACGGTGCGTAAGCTCCACGGAGAGGGACTCACCGTCGCCGAGATCGCTCGGGAGCTGGGCCTGACCCCCTCCAACACGCTGGAGCGCCTGGTGGTTACGGCCAAGCAGCGCATGTTGGCGGCTATCCAGGAGAGGCTCCTGAGTGAAGAGGAGGCCGCAAAACGCCTGGCTCACTTCGAGAGCCTAGTGCGTGACTGGGTTGATTTTATCTTCGCTAAAAATGAGGTCAGCAGCGAGAAGCCACAGCTCATAGACATCCTGCCACGGCTGAGCACTGCTGATGACATCTTCCGTGTCTTGGGTGTGGCCGAGAAGGCCATAGAGCTGCGCGAACGTGGCCTCAGCCTCGCTAACGTGGCCCGCGAGCTGGGCTTCGGCCCTGACCTAATGTATAATCGCCTCCTGGACATCGGCGAAGGCCACGTGGTTACAGCCATTCGATCGGGCACGCTGAGCGAAGAGGAAGGCAAGGACTTTCTGACTCTCTTCAAGAATACGGTTGGCGACTGGGTCGAGTTTATCTTCGCCGGCAGCTCCGCCGTTGAAGCTGACACCCTAGACAGCACAACGGTTGAGGAACCCCTCACTACATCTGCGACGGAGAGCGATTCCTCCACCACTGAAGCTGATACCCTCGTTGATAGCACCGAGGAGAGCAAGAGCACAGAGGAAGAGGAGACATCCCCCTCGGCGTAGTCCACGGCCTTAATACAAGGCCTTTGGAAACATATCCCCGATTCACATGGAGACAATCAGAGACATGATGCGCCATCCTGAGCCGTTAGCAGTAGTCAGCCAGAACCCTATTTACTGCTACAGGCTCACCCTAGTACCATTTTCCTATTGTGCTCGGATGGGCTTCCATTGTAGAATGCCATTAAGATAATAGAGATTATGATAAGTTACATAGGGAAATTGCATTTTAAATAAGAAAAAGGCGGCCTGAACAATGGATAATTTAAATATCATACGACGATGGGAACTGTGGGGAGCGCTTTTGGGCGCAGCCCTTATCGTTTTCGGAGCGATTTGGCTCACCACGATCTTCTCAGGCTTCAAGAAGATCCCCACCGATTACGACCAGACCATAGATTTCCAGGGCACCTACGCCGTGGTAGGTGAACAGGAATTCCTGCAGCAGCTGCTTACCAATGCCTCCATTCAGCAACTGGTGGCCAGCCCCTCTACTCTGACGCTCCTGGCCGACCCCGCGGCACAGCAACTCCTGACAGGCGGCGACCTTGGAAATCTTCTGGCTGACCCCGCCTTAATGCAGCAGCTTCTGACCAATCTTCCAGCCTTGCAACAGGCGACAGACCCCGCTATCCAACAGGCATTGGCCAATCCATCGATTCAGCAACTGCTGGCAAACCCCGCGGCGCTGGAGCTCTTAGGGAACCCGGTTGTCCAACAAGTACTGGCCGATCCCGTAGCCGCCATGCAGTCCACAGACCCCGTAGTGCTACAAATCCTGGCCGACCCATTGCTTCAACAGCTTGTGGCTGATCCAACCGTTCTACAGGCTCTAGCAGAACCCGCTGTCCAACAGCTGTTGGCCAATCCTACCCTTCTTAGCTTGCTGACCAATCCCGTTGTTCAGCCACTTTTGGCCAATCCCGCAGTGCCAGCACTTTTGACCGATCCAGTGATACAGGGACTCCTGCTCGATCCCTCGGGTCTGGCACTGGTGGCCGACCCCCGAACCCTGCAGCTCCTGGCCGACCCATCGAACCTCCCTATAGTCGAATTTCCCGTTAATTTCCACCGCGTCCGAGAGGCCGAGCGCACCGATGGGGATTTAGTATTCCTGCATCAGGATTTCGACGCTACTGTACTGGGAACCGGGCAACCCCTGGATCAATTCAGCAGCGAGGCCACACTGGCAGTGAACCGAGAGACCCGCCAGTATGTGCCCGATGTCGGCGGAACAGAGCGGAGGCGAGGAGGGTTCGCCTTTCCCTTCGACGTTAAAAAGGACCAGGAATACGACATATGGATTCACGAGGTATTTCAGCCCATCACAGCTACGTTCACGGGTACAGATGAAGTCGAAGGCCTGAAGGTATTTGTCTTCCAGAGTCAGGTGCAGGACCTAGCCCTGCCAGACGAGCCAAAGAGAGACCTGGGTATACCCGAAACACTGGACCTTCTTGCGGACGTTGTAATGGTCACCAAGACGGAACCCAAAACGGGCATCACCGTCGATGTCGAAAGCAGCATCACCTATAGGCTGAATAATCCCGCTCTGGGGAACCCCGTAGTATTCAAAGGCGATATCCAGTATAGCAGCGAGTCCATCGCTACTTCAGTGGACGATGCCAACGACGCCAGAGGCCTGCTGTTCTGGTTCGGTGGCGTTCTACCCTGGTCCAGCATAAGCCTGGGGCTTCTCCTGGGCGTAGTGAGTATGGGGTTCGCTGGATTCAGGCACCGCAAGGCCTAGGTCCTCCCTGCGGTTAGGTCAGCGTTTCCACCCCCCACAGCCCTCACGGGGTGGTTCCTTTTTTCGTATAGATAAGATCTAAATTTGGCCAATCTCAGAGGTCTCCACCGGACGACCGCTGCGAGCCCATTCTGCATAGGACCCGTCATACAGACACACATTGTAGCCCAACTGCTGAAGGGCTATGTAACCGATAGCCGCCCGAGGTCCAGTCCTACAGTACCCCACAATCTTATCGCTATTACGTATGCCAGCGGTAGTAAATAGTTGCTTCAACTCCTCTTTCGAGGCCAGATATTGATTGTCCGCACCAAGAAGATCTAGCCATACGATATTCATCGCCCCGGGCACATGCCCCGGTCTTTCGTCCGTATCAAGCTCACCCCTGTATTCATCTCTGCTTCTAAAGTCGATGAGCTTCAGTCCTGAATCTGTGCCGATGTCCTCCAGGGTGGCCCTGACCTTAGGGTTAACCTGAGCCTTGAACTCCTTGGCTACTGGCTTGACCGGTCGATAGAAAATCTCACGCCCCTGGGCCCTCCACTTCTCGAAGAAGGCGTCCATCAGATGCACATCGGTACGGCCTAGGTATTCCAGAATCCATGCAAGCATCGCTCCATTCTGGCCATCGTGGGAATCATAGAGCACCGGGGTCTTCTGGTCATCCAGACCCACCGCACCGATCCATCTTTGGAGGTCATCTGGGGAGAGGAGTCTGGCCTGGGAGTCGAAGGCCCCGAGAATGGGGATGTTGACGGCGTTCTTGACATGTCCCTGGAGGTATTTCATAGGCCGTCTGGGATCGAGAATGAGCACTTCTGGGGAACCTACGTTTCTCTCCACCCAGTCGGCCGACACAAGAGTCACCATGTTCGCCTCTTCCCGTATATGGTCAGTATGGCCAATCCCCGTTTCTCCAGCAATTGCTGCCCTGAGGTAAAGCCGAGACAGGTCTGGTGATACAGAGGAAGGAGAGGCCTTCGTGCCCGCTCCCACTTCTTAGGGCAGAGGCGGAGCTACGGGGCTTAAACGGCCTCGAATTCAGGTATGATCTCCGTTTCCCTGACCACCGATTGGGTGACGGGAGACCCCTCCACAGCCAGCTTCCAGATCTCTCGCAGGGTAGCCTCGTTGGCGTCCGCCTTTACGAACACCTTAGCCTTTATGCCACGGTATCCGGGATTGCCTGTTTCGCTGATGCCGGCCCACTTTAAGATATTGTCGAAGTGCCCCTCCAAGGCTATCTCCAGGTCGTGGATCTTGATCCCCCTCTTGGTGGCGTTCAGCACGAAACCTACGGTCATGCAACTGCCTACTGCGGATAGGAGCTGCTCATGGGCACTGGCTGCCAAGTCGGTGGCGTCCAAGCCCTCGGGTTCGTCCATTTCCACAACATGCTTTCTCATGTATGCCTTAGCCCGGAAGCCGTCCTGCCACACCACCCGTGATCTCCAGGGCCCGCTCACCTCCTTGAGAACTTCCGGCTGCTTCAAGGACTCCAGGATTGCGTTGATCTTTTCGGGATGAAGTCCATTAAGCGTTTCCTGTTCTGCCATATTGTACCCTCCCTTATTGTTTACTCGAACTCTTTTCTTAGCATTTCAGCGGCCTCGGTAATGGCCTTCAGCTTGCCGTAGGCTATCTCAGCGGTATTGACACATCGTTCTGCGAAGGTTCCAAAACCGCAGTCAGGGTTCAGGTAGATCTTGTCCGGGTCGAAGAATTTCAGGGCCTCTCTGACCTTCTTTACGATTGCCTCTGGCTCCTCCACCTCATCGGTTCGAGGATTCACCACACCCAAGCCCAGCTCCTTCTCGTTGGCATACTCCTTAAAGACCTCCAGTTCCCCTGCCCGTGGGGTGGCAAACTCCAGCACAAGCTGATCCACATTCATCTCCATCAGGTAGGGGAGCATAGGGCCATAGTTACCTTCCAGAAGGACGTCCTCCCTGCGGCTCCAGTTACCCCGACATACATGTACGCCGAATTTAACGCCGGAGAATCCCTCCACCGTCTCATTCATCCAGCGCACCGCTAATTCTAGCTCCTCCGTCGGGTCCCGCCGGGTAGGGAGGGCGGCACACATGAAGGTCTCAGTGCTCTCTTCCCCATATATCACCTGGCTTAGGATAGGCTCATCGAACTGGATGAAGTCGGCTCCCCTCTCTTTAAGGGCCGCAATCTCCTTTCGGAGAATACGCACCATCTCGCTGGCCAATTCCTCCGCTGTGGGATAAACCTTGTCCGATAGGCCTGCAAACCAACTGGACCTGGTCAGCATGTAGGGCCCAGGCAAGGGAACCTTCACCTGGCGGGATGTGTTCTGCTTCAGAAAGTCTAGCTCATCCACCGCAAGCCCGTCCTTCTCCCCGATCTTGTCCACCACGATGGGGCTCTTTATGGCGAAGGCAGGCACATCCAGGGCCCTCAATACCTCCTCGAACCTGGCCCTATCCTCAGCGTAGTCCAGCAGCTCCGAGACCTTCATCAGTCGCATTCCCGAAAGCTTATCCACCACAAAGGAGTAGAAGTTGTCCCGCCTCTGCTCACCATCGGTGACGATATCGAGCCCCGCATCCTCCTGGTACTTCAATGCCTCGAGAACCGCTCTGTCGGCGATCTCGTTAAACTCATCAGCCGACATCTCCCCGGCCTGCTTCTTTCGCAAAGCTTGAACTAGCCAGTCCGGCCTGATCCAACTACCTACTACAGTTACTGGAAACAGTTTTGTCTTCGCCATACCAACTTCTCTTTCACAAAAACCTAATGGCTTACAGGGGTTCCCACCCTTTTAAGGAGTTTTATAGCTTGCCTATGTTACCATTATACACATAAGGCGACAAGGGAGTTAACTACGAGTGGTATAATACCGAAAAGAACCATAGAGTGGGCCACAATCTTAAGTAAAACAGACCTAAGGGCGAATAACTATCCTCAATTAATTTATCTCAAGGGGGCAACCTATGGACGATGCAGCCGCTAAGCAGGTCCTGGCCGGGGTGGACGAGAAGGCTATAGTGGCTTTGGCTCGGGAGCTGGTTGAAATATCCAGCTTTAAAGCCGAGGAGACCCCTCTAGCCAACTTTTTACACCGTCTCTTCCAACAAAGGGGCTACGAAGTAGCGCTTCAAGAGGTAGAGCCGGAAGAACAATTGGCGTTCTTACGTTCGCAACAGTTTTAGCCGTCCCTTGCTGGTTGGGTTGAGTACCGAGCTGCTGCGAGAGGGACGATATTTCTAGGCAAATCTGGGCTGCATATCAGTGTGCGTGGTAGGAATTAGGGCGTCGACAAGGGGAAAATCCCCATACTGCCCTTGGAGAGCTTTTTTCGGGCGCTACGCAGATATTTTAATCGCCTTTAATAAAAGAACTGAGCCAGATGGTACAGCGCCGGATCCACAGGCCTGGGCCGACGGAGTGCTTCCTCCAAGGGCACAGAAGTGATGCGATTCTCCTTCAGGGCTACCATGACACCGAAGGTCCTTTCTTTTACCAGCTCAACGGCTGCTACCCCTAGGCGGGTGGCCAGGATGCGGTCGAAGCCAGTGGGTGAACCGCCCCGTTGCA
>JAZGDP010000034.1:0-4936 GCA_036477885.1 Dehalococcoidia bacterium | reverse complement strand
CTCTCCCTAGCCCTGTTCTGTAGGCTAATGTTCTCGGCCTCATGGACACAGCTTAGGGCAGATAGGCAAAACATCTGGTAAAGAAGGGCTGAGATTTGGTAAAGAAAATAGGGATGTGGTTAAGATTGAACAACTAAAATAGGGAAGGCTGAAGCCTTCCCTATTTCATGAGTGAAAATGCCGATGGCTAGTTGAGCTTGGCAAACTTGTAGCCTGCTCCCCGCTCGGTTATGATCAATCGAGGGTTAGTGGGGTCATCGCCAAGCTTTTGGCGGAGATGTTGAATGTGTACCTTTAGGTAGTTCGTCTCTTCCACATATTCCCGCCCCCACACCTTGCCTAAAAGGGTCTTGTGCTGTAGGACCCGCCCGGCGTTCTTGACTAGATGGTACAGGAGATTGTACTCTGTGGAGGTTAGCCGGACCAGCTTATCGCTTACCCGCACCTCCCGATTAGCGAAATCCATCACCAAATCGTCTTTCTGGAAGACCTGCTGTTCTCCTGTCTGGGGCATCATTTGAGAGCGGCGCAGCACCGATTGAACCCTGGCGAGAAGCTCTATGTGTTTAAAGGGTTTAGTGATGTAGTCGTCGGCCCCCATCTCCAGGCCTTTGACTATGTCGGCCTCATTGCTTCTTACCGTCAGCATGACTATGGGGACATCGGAGAAGCGGCGGATTTCCTTGCACACTTGATACCCATCTACGTCGGGTAGCCCTATATCTAAAATGACTATATCGGGGCTTTCCACCTCCACCATATCTATCCCCGCTTCACCGGTGCCGGAGGAGACAATGGTGGCGTTGGGCCAGCGCATCTCAAAGCAGAGGGATACCACCTCTACTACATCTGGGTCATCTTCAATCACCAGTATCTTCATCTCTGACTCCTTTAGGCAGGCTAAAGTAGAAAGTGGTGCCCTCTCCCTCTTTACTCTCCAACCATATCTTTCCTTCGTGAAGCTCCACCAGATATTTGGCGATGCTCAACCCAAGGCCTGTTCCTGCGGCCTTCTTACCATCGGGGTTCTCTCCCCTGTAATATGCCTCGAATATCCTATTCATTTCCGTGGAGGCGATGCCTGGCCCGTTGTCCTCGACTTTGAATACCACATTTCCATCATCGACCTCAACCTTTAAGGCTATTTGCCCCTCTTTATCGGTGAATTTGTGGGCGTTGGAAAGCACGTTTAGCAGGATCCTCTCTGTTCTCGCCTGGTCGATGACAGCGTCGGACAGTGAGGGGTCTACATCCACCGTTAAGGTCTGCTTCTTGGCTTTGATGCCGGAGCTGATTAAGCCTACCACATCCTCAACCAACTCCTCTACATCAGTGGGCTGAAGATTCAGTTTCAAGTTGGCACTCTGCATACGAGCATAGTCCAGGGATTCGTCGATCAGCTTCTCCAGGCGTACCACTCCCCGGCTTATGCTGCGAATTAGCCGTGTTTTGGGGCTTGAGGCGTCCATGGAGTCTTGCTCGGCGAGCATATCGGTCCCCGCCTTGATGGCGGTCATGGGAGTCTTCAGCTCGTGGGATACAGTAAGTAGCAGATTTGATTTGAGCTGCTCTAATTTCTCTAGCTCATGCAAACGTTGCGATTCCTGGCTATACAACCTGGCGTTTTCGATGGTCATGGCCGCTTGATTGGCCACCGTGCGAAGTAAATCAATGTCCTCGCTGGAGTAGTCCTGTTCGGAGATCTTTTGTCCTAATATAAGAATGCCTGTCAACTCGTCTTTAGCCTTCAGTGGGATGAAGAGCTCTGCTCCCATCTGTTTTAGGGTGTCCCTTTCGTCGGATGGGATGGCCTGAAGCTGGGGGATGATATCCAGGTCTTTGCTGGTGAGATTACCGCTGTGGTTCTTCATCCAGAGGGATAGAGGACTATTTGCATCCAGGACGGCATCAGTATTGTTCTCCAAACCCCAGGCTGCAACTAGAACGAAGTCGTTGGAGGGTTGGCGGGGCAGCATTAGACAGGCGCTATTGGCTTGCATGGCTTTGCGCGCCACGTCAATCATTCGGTTGGCGATATCGTCTAGATCTGTTATGTCCTTGGTCTCTAGGCTGAAGCGCTGCAGCTCTTTTAGGTGATCGTACCTCTCCCTGTAGAACCACTTGTCCACTATGTTCTGAAGTCGCCCCAAGATGGGCTGAAGGAGGATGGTCACCAGCATGGCTGCCCCCAGAGCGGCCAGGAAGCGGGCGGAGGTGGAGTCGGTCTGCCGCTGCACCAGATAGTCGAACAGGAAGAATACGCCCCCATATAGCCCCACTATCAAGGTGCTTAGGATGATGTAAGACATACCCCGCCGCAGCACCACCCGCAGCTCCAGCAGACGAAGCCGCAGGATGGCCACGGTGGTGGCGGAGGCGAATAGGATGTTGCCAACTATGCCCAGCGGGTAAGGCATGACCTCCTGCGCCGCCAGGATGTCAGTGGTGGCCCCCACCAGAGAGAAGGCGGCGCCGATGAGGAAGTACAGGTAGCGGTTGCGCTCCATCAGGGAAGGGCTCTTTAGGTAGGCGGTAACCAGGTTGGCTATGCCCAAGAAGGTGGGTATGTATGCCGCCACCAGATAAGGGGCGAAGAGTATGCCAAACTCGGGGGCGTTACCGTAGCTCTTCTCCCCTATGCTCTCTACAATGAGCTTGGTGGGGGCCAAGCCGGCAAAGACGGGGATAGAGAGGTAGAAAAGGGGGAGGAGCCTGCGCCACGACCGAGTGCGAGTGAGGATGATGGTGGTGTGATAAAAGAAGACGGCGGTGGCCAGTATGAAAACGATGGCGAACTTCTCCCACATCAGGGCGGTGCCGGTGTGGGGGTTGCTTACGCGCATTAGGAATATGAAGAACCCCCACAGCGCCATGCTGAGTAGGAAGAGGGAGAAGATGCGATAGGAAAAGCTCCTCCAGTCGCTTCTTATCACCAGGGAGATCAGGAAGCTAAGTATTATGACGGAGAATAGAGGGAGAAACTGGTAGAAAAATTCGCTGACATCCATGTTACACCCGTTAGTTTGCGGTTTCGTTTACCTTGCTCAGTCGCAGGAGGTCGCTAATGCTCTCCTCGGCAGGGTTCATGCGCAAAGGTCGGAGTTCGGTAAGGCTCTTTCCCTCCTTCTTCTTCTCGTCGTAATAACGCTCGAAGGTGCCTCTGGATAGACAAGTTACTTTCAACGGGTTTATTCCCAGCATGGTGTGCAGGTCGTTGTAGAAGGGGTCCTTGGCCTTGAGGCTTTCGTCCAGTACATGGGTAGGATTCACCCCGTCCAGGTCCCCTTTAAACTCTACGTAAACGTGTAAGAGGGGTTTCTCCTCGGCGAATTCCTTGCGAACCGTCCAGTCCTCAAAGCTCAACTCAGAGTGAGCTAGGGCCTCCCATATAGTTTTCTCGTCCAGGCGGGTGAAGCCTGCCAAGTCTATGCGGTCGTCACAGCGGGCGACAAACTCCATCTGGGGAATTTTAATGCCGGTCTCCTTCTCCTCCAGGGCGGTGATCTCCACCAGATGCCCTGGGCGATATCTGAGGAAGGGCATGCCATAGAAATTGGTGATGACTAACTCGTAGCGCTTTCCCGCCTCCACCTCGTTCAATAGAAGGGTGGATACTTTATATTCGGGGTTCTCCCAATTCTTGGCCGACTCCTCCTCGGGGATAAATTCGTAGAAATCGGCATAGGGTGTAAAGATCATCCCCTTCTTCTCCCAGCTCTGCATGGCCATGAGGCCCCCTTCGGTGCAGGCGTAAAACTGGTAGGGGATCCTGCCCCAATATCGAGCTACCTTTTCTCTGAAGAAGGGGGTATCTACCCCCCATCCCATTATGGCCTTCACCGGCCACAGGTCCTTGGGCAGAATGCCTCTGCGCTCTATCTTGCTCTTGACTACCGCCTTAGCCAGCCTTGCCAGGGCCACCGGATGCAATGGCAAACGGGAGCGTTTCTTCTTTTGCGATTGTTCTACAAAGCCATCGCCTATCTTCACCAGGATGCTGGTCATGGAGACCATGAAGTCCACTCGCGATTTTAGCGCAACGAGGAAACCTTTCTCTATCCGTTCCTTAAAGTCCATCTTCTCAGAGGTCTGGGGGTCTAACACCCCTTGAAGGCCGAACCGCTCCTCCATGGCGAAGGTCACCAGGCCAGATAAGAAGGGCCTGGGGGGAGTGTTGTAAAGGACCCGGTCCCCCGGTTCTACGTTGACCTCCCCTTTACGGTTGGCGCTGGCGATAATAAAGCTCGCCATTAAATTATCGGCGACCCTTTCGTAGCCCCGGCGAGTGTAGGGCGCGAATTTAAGCTCTGCCCTGGCCCCGGTGGTATGGGCCCAGTAATGGGCCGGCTCGGGGAGGGCAGCATCGTTTCCGTTTTCCAGCTCGGGAAGGTAATCGCCGTATCTGGTGAGGGGTACCAGGGTGCGGAACTCCTCCAGATTGGCCGGCACCCTGCCACGGAGCATCCTTTTACCCAGCGCTCCGTTGACAACGGTGCGTAAGTGGTCAAAAAGTAAATGTTCCTGAATCTCCATGAACTCGGGGAGGGAGAGATCCAGGAAGCCGCAGTATTTCCGCCATAGAACCTTGGGGTCTTGGCCCAAGACCTGCTCTTTTTTTCTAGCCATCTCTTCTTGCTCCTCTCGGGGTGAATACCTGTTTGAAACCGAGGAGCCAGCTTTTCGGTCGGCGATGCCGATGTATTTGAATGCTGGCGCAATTCTACCCAGTTCCAAACCCTTTGTCAAGCTGAGCAAGCCGTGGGCCGGCGCCAGTCCCCTATGGAGGAGGTAGCGCCGAAATTGGCTCCTGTTTTGGCCACCTCTATTTCCCTAGCGGGGCGAGAGCGGCTACTCCCACCCCGCTTTAAAGACTTACTCTATGAGCTGGCTGATTGGCTCTTAGGCAGCATCCTTCAGCCTGCCGTCAACCGTCCCT
>JAZGDP010000033.1:0-8967 GCA_036477885.1 Dehalococcoidia bacterium | reverse complement strand
TATGTTTCCTATCCCAGCGATGACCTCTTGCTCGCATAGGAGTGCCTTTATGGGCACCTTCCTATCGCTTAAAGCAGAGGCTAATGCTTCGACAGTAAAAGAGGGTTCTAGAGGTTCAGGGCCCAGCTTGCCTATTACCTTTCTCTCGTCCTCCACCAGCCAGATGGCCCCCAGCTTCCTAGGGTCTATAAACCGGAGTTGGGTATCGTTGTCCATGTGAAAAACGGTTCGAGTGAAGGGGTTAAGCTCCGCCGAGGATGACATTACGACTAAAGAGCCCGTCATCCTTAAATGGAGGATTAGGGTATCGGCCCGGTCCAGGCGAAATAGGAGATATTTACCTCGACGGGCCAGCTCCGTCACCTTCTGGCCGGGCAGGGAGAGGAGAAAATCCTCTAGAGAGGGCTCTCGGAGGGCCCTGGGCCAGTTAAGGGTCGCCCCGGTGAAGGCTTGTCCCACCACCCGGGGCATCAGGTAGATTCGTATCGCCTCTACGTCTGGAAGTTCGGGCACATCTTATCCCTGTCTTTAGTCCATCTCTCCCCAGTTGCTCCCCATTTTTAGGTCCACTTTAAGAGGGACGCTCAGCTCCATGGCGCCGGACATCACATCCCTGGCCAGAACCTTCATCTCCTCCAGTTCCTCTCGAGGAAGCTCGAAGATCAGTTCGTCGTGCACCTGGAGGATCATCTTGCTCTTGAGGCCTGCCTCATCCATTCGGCGTTGCACATTGACCATGGCTATCTTGGTGATATCGGCGGCGGTGCCCTGAACGGGCATATTGATGGCCATACGCTCGGCGGCCATCCTGGCCTGAGCATTGGAGGAGTTGACCTCGGGTATGTATCTACGGCGGCCCAGCAGAGTCTCTACATATCCCAGCTCCTGAGCCTGAGCCTTGGTGGACTCCATATACTCCTTGACGCCGGCGTACTTCTGGAAATAGCTATCGATGAAGGAGGAGGCCTCCTCCTGGGATAGGTCGGTTCGTTGGGCCAGGCCGTAGCCACTGATGCCGTAGATGATGCCGAAGTTTACCACCTTGGCCAGACGTCTCATATCGGGAGTAACCTGGTCCAGGGGCACTGTGAAGATCTGGGAGGCGGTAGCGGCGTGAATATCCTCGTCCTGATTGAAGGCGGCGGTGAGGCTGGTATCGCCCGAGAGGTGAGCCAGAACCCTGAGGTCTATTTGAGAATAGTCGGCGGCCAGAAGGAGCCAATCGGGGGCTCCCTCTGCTATGAAGGCGTGCCTTATCTGGCCCCCCAGATCGGTTCGGACAGGGATATTTTGCAGGTTGGGGTCGTTGCTGGAGATGCGCCCTGTAGAGGTTCCCGTCTGGTTAAAGTTGGTATGAACCCTTGTGGTTTGAGGATTCACCAGGGTGGGAAGGGCATCCACATAGGTGGATTTGAGCTTGGTTATCTGTCGATAGCTGAGGAGCTTTTCGATGATGGGATGAGCTTCCCTTAGCCCTTCCAGTACCGAGGCGTCGGTGGAATAGCCGGTCTTGGTTCTTTTGGCGTGGGGCAGCTTCAGCTCCTTGAACAGGATATCCCCCAGTTGCTGAGAGGAGTTGATGTTGAATTGGTGTCCCACCCAGTTATATATCTCCGCCTCCAGCTCGGCCATCTGCTCCCCCAGCTCCATAGACATACGATGCAACGGCTCTACATCCAGGGCTACGCCATTTCGCTCCATGCGCAGTAACACCGGAACAAGGGGCATCTCCAACTGGCAGAAGAGCTTCCAGAGAGGAGGCTCCTTCTGTAGCTCCTGTTCCAGGAGGGTGGCCAGCCGACCGGTTATATCGGCATCGGCGCAGGCGTAATCCGACGCTTTAGATACCTCTACATCGGCCATGGAGATCTGCTTGGCCCCGGAGCCTATAAGCTCTGTGATGGGGGTCATCTCGATACCCAGCTTACTGAAGGACAGGGATTTGAGGCCCAGGCTCTTTTCCCCTAGCAAATAGGCGGCAATCATGCTGTCGAATTGGAGGTTGCGCACCTCTATTCCGTAGTTGCCCACTATAGTCATATCGTATTTACCGTGGTGGGCCTTCTTGGCAATGGAAGAGTCTTCAAAAATGGGCTTAAATTCGTGGATTACCTGATCCAAGGGAAGCTGGGAGCCACTTTTATGTCCTACAGGTATGTAATAGGCCTTCCCGGGCTCGGGGGACACGGATAAGCCCACCAGAGACGCTTGAATGGCGTTCAGGCTGGTGGTCTCCGTGTCGAAGGCGAAGGAGCCCTTAGCTCTGATCTCTCCTACCAACCTTTGAAGAGCCTCGCTGGTATCCACCACGGTGTAGATACGTTCAACGCTGGCCAGCTCCTCTACCTCTGGGATGGAGACCTTAGCTGATGGAGCTCTGGGTTTTAGCTTCTCCTCCGAAGGCAACCTGTTAAGGAGGCTGCTGAACTCAAGCTCCCTAAAGAGCTCCAGCACCTTCTCTCGGTCGTATCCGCTGAGGAGGCAGTCCTCCAAGTCCAACTCTATGGGTAGGTCTCTGACTATAGTGGTCAGCTCCAGGCTCTGACGGGCGACGGCTTCCTGCTCCTTCAGCAGCTCACGAAGTTTGTGCGGAGTGACCTCCTCTATGTGCTCATATATGCCGTCTATGGTGCCGAATCTTTGCAAGAGCTTGGCCGCCGTTTTCTCCCCTATGCCGGGCACACCCGGGATGTTGTCTGAAGGGTCCCCTTTAAGAGCCTTCAGATGGGGTATCTGGCATGGCTCTACACCGTAACGAGTGCGCACCATGGTCTCGTCGTAGAGGACGGTTTCTCGGAACATCCCTTTGGACAGGAGGGCTCGTACCGTAGGAGTTACCAGTTGCACGGTGTCGGTATCCCCTGTCAGTATGAGAGTATCTACCCCCAGCTTTTCCGCCTGATTAGAGAGGGCGCCCAATACGTCATCCGCCTCGTAGCCCTGCATTTCGAAGATAGGGATACCGAAGGTGGCGACCAGCTCTCTTACTCGGTGGAACTGATTTATCAACTCATCGGGGGCCTTGACTCGCTGGGCCTTATATTTTTCGAATTTAGCATGCCGGAAAGTGGGCCCCGGAAGATCGAAGGCGACGGCACAGTGGGTGGGCTCCAGGTCTTTAATGGCTTTGAGGAGGGTGTTGGTGAAGCCGTATACCGCCCCTACTATCTCCCCCGTCCTGCTTATGGTTAATGGGGGCAGAGCGTGAAAGGCACGGTGTATTAAAGCATGGGCATCTATTAGAATTAGAAGAGGTTTATCCTTGGGTCTGGGCAGCGTTGCCTGTTGGGCCACAGCACCTCCTCTCCTAGGTTTGCGGAGTAAAACGCTCTAGGCAGATTATATCATCTTTGCGACCTAGAGGGGAAAGACCATAGAAGATGTAGTTGACTCTGCCTTGGTGAATGGATATATTGGGCAATAATCACTATTAGCGATGGGAGGATAGACAATGAGACTGCAAGGAAAGGTAGCGCTAATCACCGGGGCAGCCTCGGGTATAGGTCAGGCCACCGCTCTCCTTTTAGCCAAGGAGGGGGCCAGGGTGGCAGTGGTCGATGTGGTGGAGAAAGGGAAGGAGACGGTGGAGGCCATTAAGAGGGCTGGGGGCGATGCCCTGTTCGTGAGGATGGATGTAACCAGAGAGGATGAAGTCAAGAGAGGTATAGGGGCTGCCGTGGAGACCTACGGCAAGCTAAATATCCTTTTCAGCAATGCTGGTATTTGGCCTCCCGAGGGAACGCCTTTGGAGACTCTAGGGGAGGAGGAGTGGGACCGGGTGATGGATATCAACCTGAAGGGGATGTTCCTATGCTCCAAACACGCTGTGCCCAGGATGAGGGAGGCGGGAGGAGGCTCTATTATCATGACAGCGTCTACATCCAGCTTTGTGGCCGACCCCCTGGACAACGTTTACTGTGCCTCCAAGGGAGGTGTGGTCATGCTAGCCAAGGCCATGGCTTTGGAGTTCGCACCGGCCAATATACGGGTGAACTGTGTTGCCCCGGGCAGCATTGATACTCCCATGATGCATGCTCAGCTTGCTCTCGCCGATGATCCTGAGGAGCTGAGGCTACAGTGGGCCTCTCGACACGCCTTGAATAGATTTGGCAGACCCGAGGAGATAGCACAGGGGGTCCTCTTTCTAGCCTCGGATGATTCATCCTTCGTTACCGGCACGGTACTAAGTATAGATGGAGGCTATACCTGCCAGTAGAGGCATAGTGAGCTGTCTTATTTCCTACCTTTGTAAACTGATAGGAAATTTAACGCTACATGTAGTTCTTGGAATTCTATAGGAGGGATAAAGGATGAGGTTACAAGGGAAGGTAGCGCTCATAACTGGGGCAGCCTCGGGCATAGGGAAAGCTACCGCTCTCCTTTTCGCCAACGAAGGGGCCAAGGTGGTATTGACCGATCTTCAGCAGGAGAAGGGGGAGGAAGCGGCGGAGGCCATTAAGAGGGCTGGAGGCGATGCCCTGTTCGTGAGGATGGATGTAACCAGAGAGGATGAGGTTAAGGGAGGCCTTGAGGTCGTTGTGACTACCTATGGCAGACTGGACATCCTGTTTGCTAATGCAGGAATCATCTCACCCACCCCGATCCCCACCGAAAAACTCTCCGAGGAGCAGTGGGATAAGATACTAAACGTCAATCTCAAAGGCCATTTCTTCTGCTCCAAACACGCCATATCACATATGAGGAGGAACGGGGGTGGCTCCATCGTTATGACGGCATCGGCCAACGCCTTTTCGGCCTACCCACCTGACAGCTCTTACAACGTATCTAAGGCTGGGGTGGTGATGCTGGCCAAGGTCTTAGCTCTGGAGTTGGCCGCCGACAACATCCGGGTTAATTGCGTAGCTCCTGGTTATACGGACACCGCCATGATGGTTTACATCCTGGATGTAGCCGATGACCCGAAGCAGGTGAAACGAGAAACGGAGGCCCTGCACCCCATGAATCGTTGGGCTAAGCCCGAAGAGATAGCCCAGGGGGTTCTTTACTTGGCATCGGATGAAGCATCCTTCGTTACCGGCACGGTGCTTAGCATAGACGGAGGCTATCTTGCTCAGTGACGATACATATTGGGGAATCGAGTATCTTTAACTGGCTGGACGCCAATAATTTAAAGCCCTAGGCGGCTTCTTCCTCTCGTTCCTTGTGCACCTTCTCAATGCCGTTGCGGACGGTGTTGATCACCGTAACCAGTTGCTCATCCAGCTCGTGGAGAACCTCTATAGTGTACTGATTAGCGTCTCGCCTTCTGAGAGCTGACTCCTTTTCCGCTTCGGCTATCAAATCCTCGGCTAGCTTTTGAGCCTCGTTTTTGATCTCCTCGGCTCCCTTCTCTGCGTCCTTACGGATTTCGCTCTCTCTGACCTTCTTCCTCGCCTCCTCCTCAGCGACAGCGCTAACACGTTTCGCTTCCTGGTGGGCCTGATTTATGATGGCCTCTCGCATCTCCAGGATCTGGCTGGCCTTTTTGATATCCTTGGGGACGGCATCTCGCAGCTGTTTCATAACATCCTGAAGCTTTCCCACATCCACCACCGCCTTTTTTAGCAGGGGAAACCGAGTGCTGCTTCCCACCAAGGACTCCGCCTTATCTATGAGCTCTAACAGCCCTAAGTTTACTAGCTTGGGATCTTTTTCCTTCTCTTTACCCTTTTTCATTTTGTCCATAGCTAAATTTCTCCTTTAAAGCCTTAGCTACATGGGCTGGGACTAGGGATGAGATCTGACCGTCTAGGTGGGCCACCTCTTTAAGGAGGCTGGAGCTGAGGAATTGATATTCCAGATTGCTCATGAGGGCTACCAGCTCCATCTCTGGAGCCAGGGCCTTATTCATTAAAGCCATCTCGAACTCCCGCTCGAAGTCGGAGCTCATCCTTAATCCTCGAACGATGACCCGGGCGTTCATCTTCCTTGCAAAGTTCACCGTTAGACCGCTATAGGTCATTACCTTGATCTTGGATACGTGAGCCACCGCTTCTCGGAACATCGATACCCTCTCTTCGGTGCTGAAGAAAAGTCTTTTGTTAGGCGTATCGAACACGGCGATGATGAGCTCATCGAACAGGGCGGCCGCTCTAAGGGCTATATCCAGATGCCCATTGGTTACAGGATCAAAGCTGCCCGGGTAGATTGCTAGGGTCAATCATTCACCCCCTTTCTATAGATGGATATTACCGTATCTCCGTACTTACGCTCCTTTATTCGTTGAAAATCGTTGTAATGGGCTCTCAGAGTTTGATGACGGGAGTGCTCTACCACAATGGTGGCTTCGGGGCCAACCAAGGGCGATGTAGTTAATCTCTCTAGGGTTTCATCCACAAAGGGCTCATTGTATGGTGGGTCCATAAATATAACGTCGTACCCATTTTTAAGGAAGGACATGGCCCTCTTTACCTCTGCGGTATAAACATGGCTCCTATTTTGCATCTCCAGGTTTTTAATGTTCTCTTTAATAATGGAGCAGCAGGCGGTGTCTCGTTCCACGAAATCCGCCCATTGAGCGCCGCGACTGAGGGCCTCGATGCCTAAGGCCCCTGTCCCAGAGTATAAATCCAGAATGCGAGAGCATGGAATATTCATGGATTCTAAGATAGAGAAGATAGCTCCCCTAGCCAACTCGGAGCTAGGGCGGGTGGAGGAATGCCTTGGCGATTTTAATCGCTTTCCCTTGGCCTCGCCCGCAATTATGCGCATCTCTTCTACCTGGAAATCGAGCCTCTGGCATCCGCTGTCGAATTTAATCTTATTATAGGGTGTTCCCCTGCTTCGTCAAGGGGCGTATCCCTCAAGTCCCCTCCAGGGTGGTGGGGGAGGGTGGGGGAAGGCTTTTTGCCCATGGCCTCCAGTCTTTACAATTTACTGTGTATAGTTTATAATTAAGAGTCTAAGAGGGGGTCATCTCAATATAGGGTGACCAACTCTTAGTTTTTAAATTCCTTTGTGGTGGTGGATTATGCCTCAAAAAAAGGTTTATCTGACTCAAGAGGGTATATCCAAGCTGGAAGCCGAACTAAATCTCCTACGTAACGAGCGGCGTCAAGATGTGGCTGATCGCATTCAACGGGCCAAGGAGTTGGGAGGGACGGTCAATAATGCCGAATATGACGACGCCAAGAATGAGCAGTCCTTCGTGGAGGGTCGGATCCTTACCTTGGAGCACCTCATAAACAATGCCGTCATAATCTCCGACGAAGGTCATTCCGGTGTCGTTGAGTTGGGCTCTAAAGTCGCGGTCATCAACCAGACGGGGGAGATGGAGCATTACTTGATTGTGGGCAGTGCCGAGGCTAGCCCCAGCGAGGGAAAAATCTCTAACGAAAGCCCTATAGGCCATGCTATCATAGGCAAGAAAGTGGGAGACAAGGTGGAGGTGGAAATCCCAGCGGGTAAGATAAAGCTCACTTTAGTAGAGGTGAGTTGAGGGACTATATCTTTCCTGGCGCAGATGGATGAGTCTTGAAAATGGCAGATAGGGGCGAGGATATAAATAGGCAGCGACTGGCTAAGTTAGAGAGAGTTCGCAATCAAAACATAGACCCCTATCCCACTAGCTACCGCCGCACCCACACCATCCAGAAGGCGGTAGAGTTGTTTGAAAAACGGAGACCTAAAGCCCATTCCGTCAGACCTCGTCCAAGAAGCCTGGCGGGAAGGATCATCGCCCGTAGAGGCATGGGCAAGGCTACCTTCCTGGATATCAGAGACGGCTCCGGCAAGATACAGGTTTACCTCCGCAAAGACAGGCTTCGAGAGAACTACAACCTCCTTCGAGACCTGGATATAGGGGACTTTATCGGGGTGCGCGGCAACCTGTTTCGCACTGCTACGGGTGAGACCACTGTAGATGCCAATGAGTTGATCCTTCTGACCAAGTCTTTAAGACCCCTCCCCGAGAAGTGGCATGGCCTGGCCGACGTGGAGAAGCGCTATCGTCAGCGGTATTTGGACCTCCTGACCAATGAGAGCACTCGACGCACCTTTTCGATACGTGCCCGGGTGATTTCGGCCATGCGTCGTTTCTTGGATAAACGAGGATTCCTGGAGGTAGAGACCCCTATGTTACTGCCCGTAGCCGCTGGAGCCATGGCCCGACCTTTTGTTACCCATCACCAGGCTTTAGATAGGGAGCTATATCTTCGCATAGCCACCGAGCTGCATCTGAAGAGGTTAATTATAGGGGGATTGGACAAGGTCTACGAGATCGGCCGCATATTCCGCAACGAGGGGATAGATACCCAACATAACCCCGAGTTTACCAGCCTGGAAAGCTACGAGGCCTACGCCGACTACAACGACGTTATGAATATGGTGGAGGAGATGGTTCACCTTATAGCCCTGGAGGTGGTGGGAGATGCCAAGGCA
Source organism: Dehalococcoidia bacterium (assembly GCA_036477885.1). Taxonomy (GTDB): domain Bacteria; phylum Chloroflexota; class Dehalococcoidia; order JAZGDP01; family JAZGDP01; genus JAZGDP01. Next base: position 588 of record JAZGDP010000033.1, on the reverse strand, counting down.
ACCTTCGGCGACCACATCATCGATTTTTCCCCTCCCTGGCGCAGGGCCTATCTATTAGAAGAGATTCGGGATAGGAGCGGCATCGATATAGAGGACTATCCCGATGTCGAGTCTCTAAGCAGCGTTATGGCGGAGAAGGGGGTACAGGTGGAGCCTCCCATCACCCGAGGCAGGCTGATAGATAAGCTCCTCTCGGAATTTGTGGAGCCCCATCTTATACAACCCACCTTTCTCGTGGACTACCCCATCGAGACGTCCCCCCTGGCCAAGCAAAAACGGGACAACCCGAAACTGGTAGAGCGGTTCGAGGGCTTTGTTGGGGGCATGGAGGTAGCCAACGCCTTCACCGAGCTCAACGACCCCATAGAGCAGCGGAGCCGTTTTTTGGCTCAGGAGGAGATACGGGCCACTCTGGGGGACGAGGAGGTAGACCGCCTGGACGAGGAGTTTCTGGTGGCCCTGGAGCACGGCATGCCTCCTACCGGGGGGCTGGGGATGGGCATAGACCGCCTGGTGATGTTCCTGACCAATCAGCAGTCCATAAGAGAGGTCATCCTGTTTCCCCAACTGAGGAGCAAGTAGTGCTAG